>URQJ01000195.1 GCA_900549945.1 uncultured Oscillospiraceae bacterium | reverse complement strand
GCCCTCTTCTTTAGTTTTAGGATTGGAGAAAGCAGCGCCTAAATGTCTGCTCGTCAAACGCGGGCGGGTCGCGGTAGATGCTGCGGCGCTCCGCCTGATCGGAAATCGCCTCGCCGCCGTCGATCGGCTCGCCGAGGACGTTGAACATGCGCCCGAGCGTCGTCTCGCCGACGGGCACCTCGATCGTGCGGCCCGGCGCCTCGACCGGCATGCCGCGGGAAAGCCCCTCGCTGCCGGCGAGCATGATGCAGCGCACGGTGTTGTCGCCCACGTGCTGCGCGACCTCCATCACGTACGCCTTACCCTCGTTTTCCACGGTGAGCGCTTCCCTGATCTTCGGCAGGCTGCCGGCCTCGAACGCGACGTCGATAACCGGGCCGGAGATCTGTACGATTTTTCCTGTATTCAAAATGCTCACGCTTCCTTCCTGTGTTTTCTGCGCTGCGCCTTCGCGCCCGCGGAGACCTCGGTGATCTCCTGCGTGATCGCGGCCTGCCGCACGCGGTTGTATTGCAGGGAAAGCTCGCCGAGGAGCTTTTCCGCGTTCCGGTTTGCGGCGTCCATCGCCGTCATGCGGGCGTTCTGCTCGCTGCAGAAGCTGTCGATCAGCGCGCTGTAAATAAAGCCGGAAACATAGCTTTCCATGATATTGTTGAGCACCGCCTCTATGGAGGGCAAAAACTCAAACGGCTCCGTCACGGCCTTTTCCACCGTCGTCGTCGCAAAATGCGCGCGGTGAAACGGCAGAAGGCGCGTGCAGTGCGCCGCCGAGGTCAGGCTGTTCTCCATATCGGTGTAGATGACGAAGATCTTTTCAAGCTCGCCGCGGTCGAAGCCGTCGAGCAGAATCGCGCTGATCTCGCGGGCGCGGTCCATCGTGGGGTTCTGCGCCGTGTAGAGAAAGCTGCGCTCGATCGGGATGCCGTGCTGGGCGAAGAAGTGCCGCCCGTATTCGCCGACGACGAACAGCTTCGTATCGGGGTGCTCGTGCAGCATGCGCTGCGCTTCCTTGATGACGTTCTGGTTATACGCGCCGGCGAGGCCCTTATCCGCCGTGATGACGAGGCAGCCGTATGTGCCGTCGAGCGGCGGGGCGCCCTCGGGCGGGTAGAAGTAGCGGTTATCCACATCGCCTGCCGTGCGGAAGATGCGCTTAATCTCGCCCTGCAGCGCCTCGAAATACGGGCGCGTGCGCTCGAGGCTGTTTTTCGCCTTGCGCAGCTTTGTGGAGGCGATCAGATACATCGCATTCGTGATCTTCTTCGTATCCTTTACGCTTTCGATCCGGTTTTTAATTTCCTTTGTGCCGGCCATAGCGCTCACTGCTCCTTATGGCTTTCCTGATATTCGGCTAGAAAAGCTCTTGAAAAATGCTGGATCTCCCTGCGGTCGTCCACCGAAAGCTCGCCGCTGCGGTCAATTCTGGCGCAGAGGTCGGGCATCTGCTGTTCAGCGCGGGCGATGAGCGCCTTCTGCATGGCGTTGACCTGCGCGAGCGGCACCTCCTGCATGACGTGGTCCTGCGCGGCGATCAGCGTGATAACCTGCTCGTGCTGGCTCATCGGCTGGTACTGCGCCTGCCGCAGAAGGCGCATCAGGCTCTGCCCGTAGGCGAGCTGGCGCTTCGTCGTTTCGTCAAGGTCGCTCGAGAACTGGGTAAAGACCTCCATCTCGCGGTACTGGGCAAGGTCGAGGCGCAGCGTGCCCGAGGCCTTTTTCATGGCCTTCGTTTGCGCGGCGCCGCCGACGCGGGAAACCGACAGGCCGACGTTGACCGCCGGGCGCTGGCCCGCGAAGAACAGGTCGCTTTCAAGGAAAATCTGGCCGTCTGTAATCGAGATGATATTCGTCGGGATATAAGCGGAAACGTCGCCCGCCTGCGTCTCGACGATCGGCAGGGCCGTCATGCTGCCGCCGCCCTTTTCCTCCGAGAGGTGGGCGGAGCGCTCGAGCAGACGGGAGTGCAGGTAGAAAACGTCGCCCGGATACGCCTCACGGCCCGGGGAGCGCTCGAGCAGCAGGCTCAGCGCGCGGTACGCGATGGCGTGCTTTGAAAGATCGTCGTAGACGATCAGCACATCGCGGCCCTGATACATGAAGTGCTCGCCGAGCGCGCAGCCCGCGTACGGCGCGATATACTGGAGCGAGGCCGAGGTGGACGCCGGCGCGTTGACGACGACGGTGTAATCCATCGCGCCGCGGCGCTTGAGCGTCTCGACAAGCTGCGCCACAGAGCTCGACTTCTGGCCGATCGCGACGTAGATGCACACGACGTTCTTGCCCTTCTGGTTCAAAATCGTGTCGAGCGCGAGCGCCGTTTTGCCGGTCTGGCGGTCGCCGATAATCAGCTCGCGCTGGCCGCGGCCGATCGGGAACATCGAGTCGATCGCGAGCAGGCCGGTCTCCATCGGGGCGTCAACCGGCTGGCGGTCGATGATGCCGGGGGCCGGCATCTCGATCGGGCGGTAATCGGTGGATTCGATGTCCGGGCCGCCGTCGATCGGCGAACCGAGCGCGTCCACAACGCGCCCGAGAAACGCGTCGCCCACCGGGATGCCGGCGGTGCGGCCGGTGCGGCGGACGATGCTGCCCTCCGAAATCGAAGCGCTGTCGCCGAAAAGCACCACGCCGATCTCATCGCGCTTTAAGTCCTGCACCATGCCGCGCACGCCCGAGGCGAAGAGCAGAATCTCGCCGTAGGCCGCGTGCTCGAGGCCGCTGACGACGGCGATCTCGTCGCCCACCGTCAGCACGACGCCGGTCTCCTCCGCCATCGCCTCGGGCGTCCAGTTCTCAATGGCGTCCTGCATCAGCGGGATCACGGAATCCGCGCCGTGGGTCAGCTTAGAAAGGCGGTCCTTAAACTGCTGCAAGCGCCCCTCAAGGCTCCAGTCGTAAATATCGGCGCCCACCTGCATGCGGAAATCGACCTGCAGGCGGAAGCCGCCGTGCAGCTTCGGGTCCTTCTCCCAGCGCAGCGGGATCTCCTCGCCGTACTTGCGGCGCAGAAAATCGCCGAAGCGCTTTTCCTGCTCCGCGGTGGGCTGAACGTCGCTGTAGAGAATGGCCAAACGCTCCATCTGGTTCGCGTTACTCATTCGGCTCTCCTCCCTCCGCCTTGTCGAGGAAGCTGTCGAACACGTCGCCGTCGTTCTTATAGACCAGCTTCTTCGCGGCCTCCACGGCGAGCTCCGTCAGCTCCTTCTGGGTGTCGGCGAGGATCTTCTCACGGGCGCGGCCGGCAGACTTGTAAGCGTCCTGCACGATCTCCGCCGCCTGCGCCTTCGCATCGGAAAGCTGCTGCTCCACGGAGGCGTCCAGCGCGCGCTGCGCCTCGGCCCTTCTGCGGTCGATCTCCTCGCCGGCGGTTTCAAGCTGGGCCGCGTAATCTGCCTTCAGCTTTTCCGCAGCCTCTAGCGTCTGCGCCGCCTTCTCCTCCATGCCGCGGCAGTATTCCTCGCGCTTGGCCATGAATTTCTTGACCGGGTTGAAAAGCAGGAAGTACAGGCCGCCGACCAGAATCACAAAGTTCAATGCATGCAGCAGAATCTGCTGCCAATCAATATTCAATGGCACAGTCCACACCTGCCTTTACAGGACGAAGATAATCAGGATGACGACGAGCAGCGCGTAGATAATTGCCGTTTCGATAAAGACGAGGCCGAGCATCAGCGTCGTGCGGATCTTGCCTTCCGCCTCAGGCTGGCGGGAAATGCCTTCCACGGCTTTGCCTGCTGCAAGGCCCATCGCGATCGCGCCGCCCGCAGCGGCAAGGCCGACGGCGAGGCCCGAGGCCAG
>URQJ01000194.1 GCA_900549945.1 uncultured Oscillospiraceae bacterium | reverse complement strand
AGCAGCTGATTTGTAATCAGCAGGTCAGGGGTTCGAGTCCGTTCACCAGCTCCACAGACAAAGAAGTGGAAGGCGTTTGCCTTTCGTCTTTTATACATCCAAGAGTTTGGAAACGGACTCAAACCCTGAGAGGGTTTTGTCGTTTGGAAAATCTGCCGGCGGCAGATTTTCAGACAAAAACGGTGCGGTGGCTGTGCCGCAAGCCGTGGAGACGCGTGAAGCGCGGCTTCGTCCGTTCACCAGCTCCATAAATGGAGGAGTTCCCGAGTGGCCAAAGGGGGCAGACTGTAAATCTGTTGCGTCTCGCTTCGGTGGTTCGAATCCACCCTCCTCCACCAAGAAAGCGACTGATTTATCAGTCGCTTTTTTAATGAAATTTGTCCTTCGAACAAGTGAAATAGCTTCGCTATGAAATATTTGCTTCGCAAATGTGTTGCGGCACATAGGGGGGATTTCCCTTTCTGCGCCGGCAGAAAATTTCATAGTCCGTCAGGACTTTTTTCATTCGTTTCGATCGCCTCCGCCAATACCGCTGAGGGAGTCAAAGGATAATCTTTTGGCGGCCGATTGCCGAATGTGGATGAAGCAGAACGCATCGTTGACGTTTTGGAGGGGGCGTCTAAAGTGTCCACCCCTGAAAATCTCCGAATGCAGTCTGTACGCCGGAGATTTTTGGGACAGTGATTGCAGCGTGAAAAATGGATTATACAAGGAGAACAGCAGAATTATGGATATGAAAAAATGGTTTAAAGAAGCGCAGTACGGCATGATGGTGCACTGGGGGTTATACTCCCTTTTGGCAGGCGAATGGCGCGGCCGTTTCTGCGGCCCGTACGCGGAGTGGATTCAGGCGAATCTTGCGATTCCGAACGCCGAATACGAGCAGCTCGCCAAGGCGTTCAATCCGGTCTGCTTTGACGCGGACGCGTGGGTGCGTCTCGCCAAGGCGTGCGGCATGCAGTATTTTGTGGTGACCGGCAAGCACCACGACGGCTTTGCCATGTTCCATTCGAAGGTGGACCGCTATAACGTGGTGGACGCAACGCCGTTCGGCCGCGACGTGATGGCCGAGCTCGGCGAGGCCTGCTACAAGCACGGCTTGAAGCTCGGCATGTACTACTCGCAGGACCTCGACTGGCACGAGGAGCACGGCGGCGGATACCTCTCCGACCCCGCGACGGCGCAGGGCGTGACGTGGGAAAACAGCTGGGATTTCCCGGATAAATCGAAAAAGAACTTCGACATCTGCTTTGAAAACAAGATCTACCCGCAGGTGGAGGAGATCCTGCGCAATTACGGTGAGCTCTGCCTGATCTGGTTCGATATGCCGATGACGCTGCGCGAGGATCAGAGCCGGCGCATTTATGAGGCGGTGAAGCGGTATCAGCCCGAGTGCCTCATCAATTCGCGGCTCGGCAACGGCGCCTACGACTATGTTTCTTTGGGGGACAACGAGATTCCGTCGGAGATTCCGGCCGGCGACGCGGTGCGCACGGCGGCGATGAACGAGATCGACGGCTTCAAGCCCTCGCCCTACGGCCTGTACGAATCTGCGGCGACCATGAACAATTCGTGGGGCTACTGCGCGTGGGACCACGACTGGAAGAGCGCGGAGACGATTGCGGCGAACCGCGAGAAGCTGCGCCGCCTCGGCATCAACTACCTCTTGAACGTCGGCCCCGACGGGCTCGGGCGCATCCCGGCAAAGAGCGAGCAGATCCTGCGCCGTGCGGCCGAACTGTGCCGGGCGTAAAACAGAATTACGGACAAGCTGCGCCGCGCGCCGATGGGCTGCGGCGGCAGAGAAAAAAGGATGCCGGCCCCGGAGGGGGAGCGGCATCCTTTTTTGCGTCAAATCGGGCGTGCAGCGCGCTTTTGCGGAACGAAACTTCGGGCTCCCGCAGAGGAGGCTGCGGGGCGGGCTGTGCGGCCGGCAGATTTTCCAAGTGCGGGCGGTTCGGCCGTTCAGGCGGGCAGGGTGTCGGTCTGAACGCCGCAGTGGCGCTGCCGGAAGGTGCGGGGCGTGAGTTGCGTGCTCTTTTTAAAAACGGTGGAAAAATAGGTGGAGGAAAAGAAGCCGCAGGCCTCCGCGATCTCGTCGATTTTCAGGTCGGTTGTGAGCAGCAGGCGGCGCGCCTTGACGAGCCGCCGGGCGTTGACGTATTCGGTGAAGCTCAGCCCGACCTGCTCCTTGAACATCTGCGACAGGTACGCCCGGCTGATATAGACGCTCTGCGACACGGCAGAGAGCGTGAGCGGCTCGTTCAGATGCGCGTCGATGTACCGGCAGGCCTGCTCCACATGGGCGGAGCGCGGCCGGTTGGCGCAGATCAGCTTCGCATAGGATTCGAGGATTTTCTCGCCGGCCAGAAGAAAGCGGGGCTCGTCGTCGAACAGGTGGGAGACGGCCTTGTTCTCAAAGCAGCACTGCGCGAGGGAGATGTCCCAAGTGAAAAGGATGAAATTGTACAGGCTCCGGTTCAGGGAGTTCAGAAAAATGCAGCGCAGCTCGCAGATATTCCCGCAGGCGGAGAGCTGCCGCAGGGCGCTGGCGCGCCTGTAGAGGATCTCCGAGGCGGCGCTTTCCCCGCTTTTGACGAGCGCTTCGCAGATGGCTTTGTGGTTGTACAATAAATCCAGACACCGGCTGTTCATGCAGGCGGGCGTATTGTTGTCCATAGAGGCTCCTTTCCGTGGTACGATCCAGTAAAATGAGGGAAAAAAGAAAGATTTTTAAGGTTATTCCGAAGGATTCTAATGTTTCCGCGGGAAATGTGTGTTATAATCCAAATTGCGGTTAGTTTAGTCTAACTGTCCCTTTAAGGCTATTATACTGCTGGGCCAAAGGGTTGTCAATAGACAAGGAAAGGAGAAGCAGATGCGCAAGATTGCAATTTACGGCAAGGGCGGTATCGGAAAATCAACGACGACCTCCAATGTATCGGCCGCTTTGGCGCAGATGGGCTATAAGGTGATGCAGATCGGCTGCGACCCCAAGGCGGACTCCACAAAGAACCTGATGGGGGGCCGCCGGGTGCCGACGGTTTTGGACCAGATCCGCGCGCGGGGCGACGAACTCAAGCTGGAGGACATCGTTTTCGAGGGCTACCACGGCGTTCTGTGCGTGGAATCCGGCGGCCCCACGCCGGGGGTGGGCTGCGCCGGGCGCGGCATCATCACGGCCTTTGAAAAGCTCGAGGAGCTGCGGGCCTTTGAGATTTACCGGCCGGACGTGGTGCTCTACGACGTGCTTGGCGACGTGGTGTGCGGCGGCTTTGCGATGCCGATCCGCGGCGGCTATGCGGAGGACGTGTACATCGTGTCCTCAGGCGAGATGATGAGCCTGTATGCGGCGAACAACATCGCCTCGGCGATCCGAAATTTCGGCGCCCGGGGCTACGCGAAGCTGAAGGGGCTGATCCTCAATTCCAAGAACCTCGAGAACGAGGCGGAGATCGTGGAAAAGGCCTGCGCGGAGATCGGCACAGGGATCGTGGAGATCATCCCGCGGTGCGCGGATATCCAGTTCGCGGAAAACAAGGGCTGCACGGTGTTCGAGGCGCTCGAGGCATCCGAAATGAAGGCGCCGTACAGCAGGCTGGCGGCAATGATGGCAGAAAGCTGAACCGTATTGTACGGAGAAATGGAGGAAATTCAAAATGATGAGAAGAAGAATTTTGGCGGCTGCTTGCAGCTGCATGCTGATTTTTGCAGGGCTTGCCGGGTGCGCGGAGCAGGCGGCAGATTCGTCCTCGAGCACATCGAGCGCGGCGTCGCAGGCGGAGGCGTCCGTGCCGTCGTCGGA
>URQJ01000193.1 GCA_900549945.1 uncultured Oscillospiraceae bacterium | reverse complement strand
CGGAGACGTTCCCCGCCTCCAGCCGCTCCGTGCCCTCGAGCCCTTCGCCGCGGATCGTCCCGGAGGTCGAATTCAGCGCGAGCCGCCCGGCGCTGAGATTAGAGGCTTCGATGCCGCCGGACACCGTTTTCAGCGAAATCTCGCGCGCCGCGAAATCAGCCGTTTGAAGCGTGCCCGAGGCCGTATACACCGAGATCCTCGAAAGATCGCCGGCAAGCGCTCTCGGCACCTGCACCTCGAGCCGCTTGGAATCGCCGCCGGAAACGCCGAGGTTCAGCCAAGCGCTGTTCCAGCGGACCGTGAGCTTGCCGCCGTCGATTTCGAGCGACAGCTTTTCGTCCTCCTTGAGCGCGCGCTGCGCCGTCTCCGTGACGGTCACGTCGTCGCCGTCGTAAAGCGAGAGCGTCACGGGGCCGGCGGCCCAGTCGATCGCCAGCTCGTCGAGGTACTCGAGCGATTCCGTGTAGGTGTACGGCGTATCGTAGCTGCCGTTCTGCTCCGTATCTCTCCAAAAGCCGAGCAGGTCGCGAATACCGAAGCCGGTCGCAAGCCCGAAAGCCAGCACGCCGATCGCAAACACGGCGACGCAGCTCAGCGCCGCGATTTTGAGAGCCTTATGCGTTTTCATCCCGATGCCTCCCTTTCCCTCAGCCGCGCTCAATCGCCGCGTGCAGAATGGCCGAGACGGCCGGCGCGGCGATGAAAATGATCCATGTGATGTCCCAGCGGTGCGTCAGAAAGCTCAGCAGAAAATACACCGCGACCACGAGAACCCAGAAGCCGGATTCGACCGCCTTGAGCATCGGGCGGCCGCCGCCCTTTTTGCGGTTGTACAGGTCGATGACAATCTCCGGCGGGTCGTTGTGCTTCGGCTTCGTCAGGGTATTCCAGATCAAAATCGCCGTCGCTATGCCCGCAAACGTGAACATGCCCGCGACACCGAGCGCCGCCATATAATCGCTGTGCAGCTCCGAGCTGAGCACGCCGAGCACGATGACCGGGATGATGCTGAAAATATACAGCGAGACGGCAACGGCGGTCAGCGCCGCACTGCGCCTGCGGAAGTGGTACATCGCCTTGTAGTAGGTCGCGCCCTGCCCGCCGGCGGGGTGCCCCGGCTCCTCGCGGCGCATCTCCTCGAGAAGCTCCGCAATGTCTCCGATGCCGTAGATCGTGATATTGTAGGCGTCCTCCTCCGTTTTGCCGGAGGCGACGAGATCGTTGTATTTGTCGAGAAGATTCTGCACAAGCTCCACCTTCATCTCATAGGCGCGCTGCGTATCCGGCGCATCGCGGAAGAGCTCGTCAACGTAAGCCCTGATGTTGTACTCCATTAAAATCACCACTCCTTGTTTTCTCGAACCCCGGTTTGAACCATGCTCCGCTACCGGATCAGCTGCTCGATGATATTTCGGGAATACTCCCAGTCCGAAAGCAGCGTTTCGTAATACGCGCGCCCGGCAGACGTAATTGAATAGTACCGCCTGCGCGCGCCCGTGTTCTCGTCCCCCCAATAGGAGACGATCAGCCCGCTCTGCTCAAGGCGGCGAAACGCCGTGTAGAGCGTTGCTTCCTTGAGCTCGTACTGCCCGCCGGTGATCCGCTGGATCACGCGGTTGATGTTGTAGCCGTAGCTGTCGCCGTGCGTGAGCTGCGCGAGAATAATCGTATCCGTATGCCCGCGGATCAGATCCGCCGCAATTGCCATAGCAAACCGCCCCTTTCCTTCGTCTTGAGAAATACCTTATCTCTTTAACATACATATTACACACATATACCTCGCCTGTCAAGGTATATTTTGAATTTTTGCAAAAAACACCGGATTTCGACGGAACCGGCAATTCTTTTATTGAAAGCCGCAGAGGGTTATGGTATAATGAAGCATATATTCTGTACATTTTTACAAAACAAGGGCCGTTTTCACGGCATCGCCCCCAATTTCCGGGGATCATAACCATAAGGAGCGTGCGCCATGCTTTGCCTTCCCGTCGTTTTCCTGTGCAACACCCTTTTATTTCTCACCATTTTGAACGGACGCTTCCGGATGGCGACCAGCCTGATCGCTTCCGGTGCGGCCTATGTGCTGTCGCTGCTTTTAAACCTCCTGCTCTCGCCCGCCTTCAACGACGTATCCGGGCAGATCGGCAACGGGATGAACGTGTTTCTCCTGCTCGCCGCCTCGGTTTTCCTTTATACGAACAATATCGCGCAGAAGCTCTTTGTCGCCATACTCCTCGTGTGCAACTACAGCTTCCTTTCCGCCTTCACGGAATACTTTCTCGGCGTGCTGCCGTTCGGCGCCGGCGGCTTTCCCGCCGTCGTGATCGGCATTGTGCTCTATCTTTTCTTCTCGTTCCTCTCGCTGATCACGTTTGTGCGGCCCTTCCAGTATTTTGCGGACCGCGGCCCCTCGGTGCTCTCCATCGGCCTGTGCTGCGCGCAGCTCTTCTGCCTCTTCCTCGCAAATGGCAGCCTGCTCGGGCTTTTCGGCGTCG
Source organism: uncultured Oscillospiraceae bacterium (assembly GCA_900549945.1). Taxonomy (GTDB): domain Bacteria; phylum Bacillota; class Clostridia; order Oscillospirales; family Acutalibacteraceae; genus Hominenteromicrobium. The sequence continues at coordinate 1,348 of URQJ01000193.1, read as the reverse complement.
AAGCCTATGCGCCGCGCTTTTTCTCCGCGGTGCTTTTCTACCTTTTCATCGCGTTCACCGTGCGCGCCGCCTACAACGCGGTGAAGTATAAGGAACGCGCCTGCACCGCCGATTTCCGCAGCGCGCTGATGCAGGCCGAGGCCAACTACTTCAACGCGATGGTCGGCAGCGTGACAAACGCGCAGACCGCCCGCGACCACCACCGCTTCATCCTCGGCGAGATCACCGAGGCCGCGCGCCACGGCGATCTCGAGACCATCCGCACCACGATCGCCGACGAGGGCGACCTGCGCGACCCGCTGCTCGACCGCTACAGCGAGAACCCGTATATCAACGCGGTCGTTGCCGCAAACGCCGCGTATGCGAAGCACTGCGGCATCCGCCTCGAGAGCAATGTCGAGCTCGGCGCCGCGCGGCTGAAAACGATCGAATTCTGCGTCATCCTCAACGACGCGCTCGTGTATGCCATCGACCGCGCCGGCGCCGCCGATACGGACGACAAGCTCGTGCGCATGACCGTGACGCCCCTCGAGGGCCGCATCACATTTGAGGCCGTCTACTCCGCGCCGCCGCAGAAAAAGAAGCGCCGGGCGCTGAACGCGCAGTCCTTCAATGTGTGGGCCGCCTCACTGCTCGAGCCGAAGGCCGAAGAGGATGCGCCGCAGCTCGAGACCGTCCGCGGCATCATCGCACGCACAAGCGGCACGATGAACCGCAGCGCCGCCGGCGGTTCGGAGATCCTGCGCATCGTTGTCAACAACTGAGCGCCTTTCGGTTGAAAATCTATTTTGAAAGGAAGCGATCGCCCATGAAAAGCGAACCCTTATACAGCGAGGCCGCCGCGGCGTATGATTTCGGCAGCGAAATTCTGTCCATCGCCCCGTACGGCAACGGACACATCAACGACACCTATCTTGTCCTGTGCGCGGGCGGCGAATACGTCCTCCAGCGCATCAACAAGTTTGTTTTTCCGCGCCCGGACAAGCTCATGGAGAATATGCTCGGCGTCACGCGCTTCGTCGCGGGCAAGCTCAAGGCGCAGGGCGGCGACCCCGCCCGCGGCACGCTGACCGTGCTCAAAACGGCGGACGGCGCCGACTGGTATATCGACAGCGGCGGGCATTACTGGCGCGCAACGCTGAACATTCAGGGCACCACGGCCTTTGAGAGCGCCGCCTCGCCTGAAATGCTCGCGGAATCCGGCGCGGCCTTCGGCGCTTTCCAGCGCATGCTCGCGGATTACCCGGCCGAAACGCTGTACGAAACGATCCCGCATTTTCACGACACGCCCGCGCGCTTTCGCCAGCTCATGGAGGCCGCCGCGCTCGATAAGGCCGGCCGGGTGCAA
>URQJ01000192.1 GCA_900549945.1 uncultured Oscillospiraceae bacterium | reverse complement strand
GAACGCGGCGTGCCGGGACTTGCCGGCATACCGGGAGAAAAGGGCGAAACGGGAGAGGCAGGCCCGCAGGGCGAAAAAGGCGAGCAGGGGGCGACCGGCCCGCAGGGTCCGACCGGCGCCACGCCCACGGTTGAGATCGGCACGGTGGATGCGGGTCAGGTGCCCAGCGTGACGGCAAGACCCTCGGAAAGCGGCGTCCTGCTGGATTTTGTCGTTCCGATCGGCGCGGCCGGCCCAAAGGGGGAGGCCGGCGCACAGGGGATGACCGGCCCGCAGGGCGAAAAAGGCGAGCGCGGCGAAAAAGGCGAGCAAGGCCCGGCGGGCGATATTGGTGCAACCGGCGCAACGGGACCAAAAGGCGATACCGGAGAGACCGGAGCCACGGGCGCAACCGGCCCGACTGGTGCTGCCGGAGATACGGGACCGGCCGGTGAAGCGGGTGCAACAGGTGCTGCGGGTGCCACCGGTCCAAAAGGAGATGCCGGTTCAACCGGAGCCACAGGGCCGACGGGAGCCACAGGCCCAGCCGGCGCTTCTGGTGTGACGGGTCCAAAGGGCGATACCGGTGCGGCTGGTGCAACAGGCCCAAAAGGAGATACAGGGCCGATCGGCCCAATCGGCCCAACGGGTCCGACAGGTCCGACGGGCAACACGGGCCCAACCGGCGCTGTGGGGCCGACTGGTCCCACGGGCGCTGCCGGCGTGCAGGGCACAAAAGGCAATACGGGCCCACAGGGCGCTGCGGGTGAAACGCCGAAGGTCGCGGTGGTCGAGAATACCAAAACCGGTTACCGGCTCAGCTTTACAACGGCCGAACAGCAGATTACGACGCCGAATCTCAAATCGAATGCGGAGGTTTACAATGCGAATCTGTCCGCGAGCGGCAGCGTGCTGCGCGTCCCGCTGGAGGGGCTGAGCCTGAGCCTGCAAAATACGTCTGCAAACAGCCTGCGCATATCTGTTCAGCCGGCCGCGGCAGGGGTGCCCGTCTTGGCGGATATACGGCGCGTCAGTATTTACGACGGGGCGGTTGACGCGCAGACCAATAACAATGTGACGGTTTCGGGAACGCTCGTACTCGACGATATCGTCTACACCCAGTCGCAGGAAATGCACTGGATACGGATGCGCGTGCAGGATCCCGGCACAAAGCTCTGGTCCATGTGCGAGGTGCGCACCTTTGCATCGCAGGGCGGCGCACGCACCACCGTGTGGGTGGAGTGGGTGTATGTCGGGGCGTCCTTTATAGCGCCGCAGTAAGGGCGCCGCCTGCCGGAAAACAGAATACAAGGGAAAGCCGCCTCTGGCCGTTGGACCGGGGCGGCTTTCCGGCTTTTCAGAAATTGCGCCGGCGCAGCGCGGAGAAATGTCTGCCCGGCGATTGATTATCCGGGCCTGAGATGGTATACTGAAATGCGGAAAATGAAACTATGGAGGCGAAGAGATTTGAGAGGAAAGGTACTTTGGCGGCGCACGGACGCGGCACTGCGCGGCTTTTGTAAGCGAACGAGCGGGGGGCACGCGCAGTGCGGGCGGCCGGTATGAAGGGGGAGAGCCGCGCGGTCGTCCTGCGCATCCTGTCGTACTTAAAGCCGTTTAAAAAGGCGTTTTTGCTCGCCGGTCTTTTGCTTGCGGGCTCTACCGTGATCGGCTTTCTGCAGCCGCTCGTCATTCAGACCATCACGGACGACGGCATGCTGCAAAAAAATATGCCGGTACTCGTGCGCGCCGTTCTGGCGCTGGCCGCGCTGGTCCTCCTGAATCAGGCCGGCGAAATGCTGCAGACGCGCGTTTTTGCCAACGTGCACAACGCTTCGTTTTACGCGCTTTTCCAGCAGGCGTTTCAAAAGCTCCTGCACCTGAAAAAAAGCTATTTCGAGGATAAGAATAATGCGGAGATCCTGAGCTTCCTGCAAATGGATGTCTCGCAGGTTTCCTCGATCACTGACCGTTACACGATCATGAGCGTGGGCTATGTGTTCCGCATCATCAGCGGACTGATCGGCCTTTTTATCATCAGCTGGAAGCTGGCGCTGATTGTGCTTGCGATGGTGCCGGTCAAATTCCTGCTGGTGCGCACGCTTTCGAAGCGGCGGGAAAAGGCGATGGAGGAGATGCTCGAATCGAGTCGGGATTTTTCCCGCTGGTTCGGCGACAATCTGAACGGCGTGGACGAGATCAAGCTGTGGAACCTGTTCGAAAGCCGGGATAAGGCGTTTCGTGAAAAACAGCAGAAAGTGCTCCGGCTGCAAAAGCGCGATACGATGATCGACGCATGGAATACTTTGTGGGAATCGCTGCTCGAATGGGGCGTCACGCTGCTGCTCTATCTCATCGGCGGCATCATGATTTGCAGTGGCAGCCTGACGATTGGCGCGGTGTTTGCATTTGCCTCCTATTCCGGCTACGTGACCGGCCCGGTCTCGGCGCTGATGAACCTAAAGATGTACTTTGCGCACGTTTTGCCCTCGGCAAAGCGGCTGTTCCGCTTCCTCGATATGGAGATCGAAACGGATGCGGGGGAGAAGCTGCTCCGCCGCAGAGCGCCGCGGCTCGCGTTCGAGCACGTCGGGTTCCGCTATGAGGAGAACCGAGAGATCCTGCGGGACGTCAGCTTCCACGTGGAGCCAGGCGATAAAATTGCGATCATCGGGCAGAACGGCAGCGGAAAATCGACGATTCTGAACCTGCTTCTGCGCTTCTACGAGCCGCGGACCGGCGCGGTGCTCGTCGATGGCTGCGACGTGCGCGCGTTTTCGCTTGAGAGCTACCGCGGGCTGTTCTCGGTTGTCAGTCAGGAGCCGTACCTGTTCTTCGGCAGTGTTGCGGAAAATATCGATCTCTCCGGCAGTGTTGAGCCGGCGCGCGTGGAAGCGGCGATGCGCGTCAGCGGGGTGTCCGGCTATGTCGGCAGGATGCCCGAGGGCGAGCGCACGCAGATCGGCTGCAACGGCGCGCGCCTGTCAGGCGGGGAGAAGCAGAAGCTCGCCGTCGCGCGCGCACTGCTGCGCGATGCGCCGATCGTGATTCTGGACGAGGCGACGGCCGGCTTCGACGTGGAGTCCGATACATACCTGCACGGCGTCATCGTGCACGAGATGCGGGAAAAGTCGGTCATCATGATCACACACCACTACGAGCACCTAGAGGGTATGGACCGCGTCTACCGCCTCGAGGACGGATGCCTGCGGCTGTACGATGGAGAAAACGCGTGATGCGAAGGCTGCTCAACGGTGAACGGCGGATTTTCAAAAGATTTTTGAAGAAACATCTTGCTTTTTCCATTCAATTCGTGTATAATAAATTGTGTTGCCCGGGTGTAGCGCAGTTTTGGTAGCGCGCTTGAATGGGGTTCAAGAGGCCGCAGGTTCAACTCCTGTCACTCGGACCAATTTTTCTCCTAATGTATGCGCACAGTAATGTGCTGTGCGCATCGATTAAGAGAAAAGCATTGGTGGTGCAATGCTTTTTCTGATAATCTTGAGATTGTACATCATACCTAGCCTGTCTCAAACAGGCTGTGCAGAGACCTTTCCTTTGATCCGTAAAGTAAATGGTTGTGCTTACACCGTTTTAGCGTCGGAACAAGTTTTCTAAGGTGTGCTGCGCAGAATGCACGGTCAAACACCTTGTATCGTGATCGCCTCAGTCGGCAGTCCTCTGGGTATGGGTATTACGTTTTCAAGGTGCAGTGTTTTTACTTTGTACACAGACGTGTACAAAGGTACAAAAAAGGCCTTCCTCCGACAAAAAGCGGAAAAGGCTCTTGCAAACAGATTCTTTGTGTGCTATAATTAACAAAGGAATACAAGTCTCACGAGTTCCTTTTCAGATACGTTACATCTGTCGGGGA
>URQJ01000191.1 GCA_900549945.1 uncultured Oscillospiraceae bacterium | reverse complement strand
AAATTCTATGCTTTCGTTGAGAAGGCTCGCCAGATGGGCATCACCATCCCTATCGACCGGCGTGCTGATGCCCTGCACCTGCGCGTTATCGGAATACTGCCAGACCTTAAAGTCGTAGTAGAACGCCGGAACGCTCTGGTATTCGGCGAGCCAGAAATCAAAGTCCTTAATCGTCTCGAGGTTGTAGTAGTCGTAGCCGAGATGGCGGTTGAAATAAACGCCCGCCTTAAACCCGGCCTTGCTGATCTTCTTGCAGAAGGCCGAAGCGAAGCTCGTGATCTGCTCGCCCGTCGCGGATGCGGAGCGCGAGCCCTCCACGTCGGCGATCTCCCAGTCGAAAAAGACGGGGTAATCCGGCTTTTTATTCTGCAGCAGGTTGAGCACATAGCCGGCCTCCTCCTCCGCCTCTGCGACCGAGGTCGCCTGCGAGAAGAAGTAGACGCCCACTTTGATGCCCGCGTTCGTCGCGCCCTCATAGTTCGCCTCAAAGCGCTCGTCCTCGTACAGCGAACCGCGGGTAGCGCCGCGGTAGCCCGCGCGGATCACCGCAAATTCGATGCCGCTCTCCCGAACGGCCTGCCAGTCAATCTCGCCCTGATAGTCGGACACATCGATGCCGAGCGACGCGTTCGGATCATCATACGTCACAAGGCCGTTGTCGTTCTGGAATTTTTCCGTATCATACGTATTTTTTGCAATATCAAATTTCGGGATCGTGATCTCCCCGTCGTAGAGATCCTCGATCACCAGCTTGCCATCCTCCGTGCTTGAAACCACACCGGAGTTATCCGCGCCGCCAAACGTGCCGCTGAGCGCCGAATAGAGCGAAAGAACCACGACGGCCGCGATCAGAACAATCACAACGCCGAGAAACACCGTGCGCTTCGCCGCAAAGGAATCAGCGCCCTTCTTTTCCGTAGACCGTGACAAATTTTTCATATCGATTCGATTTACCTTTCCTTGGGTATTTCATACAGCTTCAGGGGGCTTTACGGATATTATACAGAATTTCCGTCAAAGATGCAAGCCATCCGGCGAATAAAGTCTGCCCTGCCATGTATTTCTCTCTGCCATTTCCCGGTCGATCGTCCCGAGCACGCGGATCTTGTCGCGGCTCCAGAGCGGCGCGAGCAGCTTGCTCCGATCGCCGTCTCCCGTGATGCGCTCGACCACGGTTTCCGGCGGCAGCAGCTCGAGCTGGCGGATCACGGCGTCGATGTACGCCTCAAATTCCATCGGCGTGTATGCGCCCTCCAAATACTGCGCCGCAAGCGGCGTGCCGCGCAGCACGTGCAGCAGGTGGATTTTCACCGCATCCGGCCGCAGGCGCGCGAGTGCCGCCGCCGTTTCGAGCATCTCGCCCATGCCCTCGCCCGGAAGCCCGTCGATCACGTGCACGCAGATGCGCAGCCCGGCCGCCCGCAGGCGCAGAAAGCAGCGCTCAAACACGGAAAACGGGTAACCGCGGTTGATGCGCGCCGCCGTTTCATCGCAGCTTGTCTGTAGGCCGAGCTCGACGGTCAGCGGCTTTTCGGCGGCCGTCTCCCGCAGCAGGCGCAGAACCGCGTCGTCGATGCAGTCGGGCCGCGTCGCGATGGAAAGCCCCGCCACGTCCGCGTCGAGCGCCTCGCGGTACAGGCGGCGCAGCGTCTCTACCGGCGCGTAGGTATTCGTATGCGCTTGAAAATAAGCGATGATCTCCGCCTCAGGGTTCTTTCTGCGGATGCGCGCCGTTTCGGCCGCGATCTGCTCCGTCAGGGAAAGGCGGCTGTCCGGCGTGAAACCGCCGCTGCCGCCGTCGCAGAAGATACAGCCGCCCACACCGCAGGTCCCGTCAAGATTCGGGCAGGAAAGTCCCGCGTCAAGAACCGCTTTTTGGGTCTTGCAATTCTGCTGCCGGTTGTGGTAGGCTAATGTATGGTATCGCTTATTGTCAAAAGCATACGGAAACGGGTTCAATGCAAATCTCCTTTGCTGCGGCTCGAATCTAAAAATTCGGAGTGAATCAAATCATGCTGTACGTACGCAAACTCAATCAGACGGAAATCAAGGAAATCTACGACACGCACATGCAGGAGGCCTTCCCGCAGAGCGAGCTGCGCCCCTACAAGAACATCGAGATGCTGTGCGCGCGCGGCAATTACATCTGCTACGGCCTTTATGAGGGCGAGGCACTCAGGGCCTATGCCTACTTCTCCAAAACAAACGACCGTCCGTATATTCTGCTCGATTACTACGCCGTGCTGAGCGGCCTGCGCGGCACCGGCATCGGCAGCCGTTTCTTCCCCCTGCTGCGCGAGGAGCTGCGGGACGTCTGCGCCATCCTGCTCGAGGTGGAGAGCGTGGAAAGCACGGAGGATGAGAACGAAAAAACGCTCCGCCGCCGGCGCATCGCCTTCTACGAGCGCAATGGCTGTGCGGTGACCAACGTAAAGTGCGAGCTTTACGGCGTCGATTTCAGCATCATGACCATGCCGGTCGCCGCCGCGGCGCCGGGAGACGAAACCGTGCGCACCGAGCTCGAAAGCATCTACCACGTCATGTTCGACGACGTGCTCTACAAGCGGGTGTGCCGCCCCTACATGCGCGAAAAAGCTTGACTTGCGGCAGCTTCTGCCGTATAATTAGTTTCAGAATCAACTATTTTGAATTGTGTGGTGAGCTTCTATGTCCGATAAACTCTCCCCGGCCGACACCTTGCAGGAATTTCCGCGCCTGCTCGGCCGGAGCATCACCTATCTGCACCGGCAGCGCAACAAATTCATGGGCGAGCGGCTGAAGCCCTACGGCTTTATCGGCGCCATGCACATGATTTTGCTCTACATCGCGCGCAATCCCGGCACGACGCAGGATGCGATCGTCTCGCACATGTACATCGATAAGTGCAATGTGGCGCGGCGCACGAAGCGGCTCGAGGAGCTCGGCTACATCCGCCGCGAAACCGGCAAAACGGACCGCCGCGAGAACAACCTCTACCTGACGGAGGCGGGCGAAGAGCTCGCGCCCGTCATCCGCGGCTATTTGCAGGAGTGGAGCCGCAGCATCACGCGCAGCCTCAGCGACGACGAGCGCCTGACGCTGATCTCCCTGCTCGACCGCCTGATCCAAACCGGCATGCAGTAGCCAAAATCACCCGGCTTCCGCCCACACGGCGGCTGGGTGATTTTTATTTTTCCCTCTCCACATTAAACAATGCCGGAAAAAGCCGCTTCTGCGCCGGGGTGAAATCCGCCGCCACGGTTTTGTCTGTGTTCAGTACCGGGCAGACGATGCGCACCGACGTGCAGCGCAGAAGCTGGCGGTTCGTCCGGTCCGTTTTTCCGCCGTAGAGGTCGTCGCCCGCAACCGGGTGCCCGATGCCCGCCATGTGCACGCGGATCTGGTGCGTGCGGCCCGTCTCAAGCCGAAACGCCATGAGGCTGTGCGCGCCGTCCGCCGCTATACGCCGATAGGCCGTCACCGCACGCGCGCCGATGCCGGTACAGCGCTCGACCGTGTGCCCCGGCTTCAGGCCGATCGCAAGGTCGATCACACCGCTTTCCGGCGGCGTCCCCTCGCAGACCGCCATGTACGTTTTTTCAAGCACCGCGCCGGCCGCAAACTTATTTTTCGCGAGGACGATCGCCCCCGTCGTATCGCAGTCCAGCCGGTAGAGCGGGCGAAAAACGAAGTCCGGCACACCGCGGAAGTACCACGCCGCCGCGTGGAGCAGGCTGTCGCGGTCGTGCCCCGGCGAGGGGTGCACCGGCATGCCGGCGGGCTTATCGGCCACGAGAAAATCCTCGTTCTCCCACAGCACAGTGAGCGGCAGCGCAATCAGCTCATAATCCCCCGGCGCGTCAAACAGCGCGAGCGCCACGGCGTCCCCGGCGG
>URQJ01000190.1 GCA_900549945.1 uncultured Oscillospiraceae bacterium | reverse complement strand
CCGCGTGCGCCGCCGGACGGAGCGTCTCCGCACGGCTGCCCGGGCAGCCCGCCGGGGCCTGTGCCGCCTGCTTCGCACGCTTATTCTGCTCCACGGCCTCCTCGTCATACGCCGCGGCCTCGCGCTCCACAAAGGCGATCGCGCCGGTCGGGCAGGCGGGCAGGCAGTTGCCGAGGCCGTCGCAGTAATCGTCGCGGATCAGCTTTGCCTTGCCGTTCACCATCGCGATGGCCTCCTCCTGACATGCGTTCGCGCACAGGCCGCAGCCGTTGCACTTTTCCTCGTCGATCTGGATGATTTTGCGGATCATATTGCATCGTCCTTTCGGTTTCGAATTTCATTTGTGTATTGACTTTGTGCCCTGAGTATACTACGATGGAAGCGGAAAGTATGTTGTTAAAACAACAAAATCAAATTTTTTTGCCGTGGGTACTCTGCGCCGGGGCTTTTGTGCCCCACCCAAGCGCAACGCGCCGCCCGCGGCACGGAGGCAATGCGATGGATCTGGACTTTTTAACACAAACGCAGCTTTTCAGGGACATCCCGGCCGGTGAGCTCGGCGGGCTGCTCGGCTGCCTCAGAGCCGTGCGGCGGCAGTACAAAAAGGGCGCGATGCTCTGCCGCGCCGGCGACCGCACCGAGTCGATCGGGCTCGTCCTCTCGGGCAGCGTGCACATCGAGAGCGACGACGCATGGGGCAGCAAGAGCATTTTGAACAGCGTGGGGCCGGGGCAGGTTTTTGCGGAGACGTACGCCTGCGTGCCGGATGAGCCGCTGATGGTGAACGTCGTCGCGGCAGAGGACACGGCGGCGCTTTTCCTGCACGCGCCGCACCTGCTTGCGCCCTGCACGCAGGCCTGCGCCTGCCACGCGCAGCTCATCCGCAACCTTCTGTTCGTCAGCGCGCAGAAGAATCTCGCGCTTTCCCGGCGCATCTTCCACACCGCGCCGAAAACGATCCGCGGCCGCCTGCTCTCCTACCTCTCGATGCAGGCGATCCGCGCGGGCGGCGACAGCTTTTCGATCCCGTTCAACCGCCAGCAGCTCGCCGATTACCTCGGCGTGGACCGCAGCGCGCTTTCCGCGGAGCTCGGCCGCATGCGCCGCGAGGGTCTGCTGGACGTTCGGAAAAACCGCTTCACCCTGCGCCGCACAAGGCCGGAGTAAAGCGGCGCACGGCTCCCGCATCGCGGTTCGGGCGATACAAGGCCCGGCGGCCAAAAATATCTCCGTTAAAAACCGCCGGAAGCTCGGTTCAAACGCACAGCGCCTACACGGATCGAGTCCCGGCGGTTTACAGCCGCATTTTTCCTATATCTTCAATATCGGTGAATTTTTCGCTCGGCGCCTGGAACACGCGCGCGGCCTCCTTCGATAAGCTCACCCGCGCCGCCGTGCACACCGACCGCACGCACCTCCTCGCCTTTGAGGAGACGACGATCCGGCGGCGCGAGCCGGACGGCGACCTGCCCCGGCAGCTCGGCTGCGGCTTTGAAATCCTCGTCGCCGCCTAATAATCCATAAAAGCCGCCGTGCCCAAAAGCGCCGCGCCTGCGGCTTTTTGCGTGCCGGGCATTCCCATTCCCCGCCCGGGACTTCAAACGGCTGGAGCATTGAGAACTTCCCCCGCCGCGCGTCCCCCCTCTCCCCGCCTTGGATTGCATCCGCGGCTAGATCCCCTCCGCCGCCGGCACTCGCGGCGCACCTGCGGCGTAGGACGTACAAAGTCCGAATTTCATGCGAGTTGCATAGTTTCTTAATTTGACTGCTTTTTGACTACCTGATAAAGCAAAATCGTGCCGAAAGCAACGGAATCCGAAAAAAGAAAAGCCCAGTGCAAAAGCCAAAAACGGCTTAAACACTGGGTTTTTCTTGGAGCTGCTAACCAGATTCGAACTGGTGACCAACGCCCACAAAAGCAGGCTTTTGCGGGGCCCGATTTTTTATCATGGGGCTGCGCCCCAAACCCCCGCCGCATTTGCGGCGCAGGACGAGGTCAAAAAAATAAGCGCTGTGCTCTCTCGAACACGGCGCTTATTTTGGAGCTGCTAACCAGATTCGAACTGGTGACCTCGTCCTTACCAAGGACGTGCTCTGCCTACTGAGCCATAGCAGCAAACCAAAAGGGCAAGCGTGGCTTACCCTCTTGTGGCGACCCGGAACGGGCTCGAACCGTCGACCTCTAGCGTGACAGGCTAGCGTTCTAACCAACTGAACTACCGGGCCAAATGGCAGGGGCAGTAAGATTCGAACTCACGGCACGCGGTTTTGGAGACCGCTGCTCTACCAACTGAGCTATGCCCCTATTTGCCGGCCATCTCTGACCGCTCGATTATTTTACCATTCTGCGCGAAAAATGTCAAGGCTTTTTTATAAAATATTGCGCGCGAATTCCGCGCGGACCATGCGCCGCAGAAATGCCGTGCAAACAAAAGGCCCGCCGCGGCATGCGGCAGGCTTCTGTTCGTTTTACCGCGCTCAGCGGGAGAGGCTCTGGGAGATCTCGTAGAGCTTTTCGTCGAACACGCGGGGCATGTTCAGCGCCTCGGTGATATCAAAATCCGTGATGCGCTCGCCCTGCATGACGACGACACGGTTGCTCTTGCCGTCGCGGAGCAGCTCGACCGCATGGTAACCCATCTGGCTGCCGACAACGCGGTCGCGGAGCGTCGGGGAGCCGCCGCGCTGCACATGGCCGAGAATCGTCGCGCGGCTCTCGATACCGGTGGCCTCTTGGATGCGCTTGCAGATCTCCTCCGTCTTGCCGACGCCCTCGGCGACGACGACGATGAAGTGGCGCTTGCCGGTCTGCTGCGCGAACTTGATGCGCTCGATCAAATCCTTTTCAAAATCGATCTCTACCTCGGGCACAAGCGTCGCGATCGCGCCGACGGCGATGCCGGTGTTCAGCGCGATGTCGCCGCAGCGGCGGCCCATGACCTCGACGACGCTGCAGCGGTCGTGCGATTCCGTCGTGTCGCGGATGCGGTCGATCATGTCCATCGCGGTGTTCATGGCCGTATCGTAGCCGATCGTATACTCGGAACTGGAAATATCGTTGTCGATGGTGCCCGGCACGCCGATGCAGGGGATGCCTGCGTTCGAAAGGTCGCGCGCACCGCGGAACGAGCCGTCGCCGCCGATGACGACGACGCCGTCGATACCCATCTCGCGGCAGTTCGCCGCCGCCTTATCCACGCCTTCCTGCGTGTTGAATTCGGGACTGCGCGCCGTGAACAGCGAGGTACCGCCGTGCTGGATGATATTGGAAACGCTGCGCAGGTACATTCTCTCTACCTCGCCGTGCAGAAGACCGTTATAGCCGCGCTTGACGCCATACACCTCCATACCGAAAGAGATCGCGGTCCGAACCACTGCACGAACCGCAGCGTTCATACCCGGCGCGTCACCGCCGCTCGTCAATACTGCGATTTTCTTTGCACACATTTTCGATTCCTCCATTTTTATATAAATGCAAAAGACAATTACCCATTTACATTTCATTATAGTCTATTCCACCGCCAGAATCAAGAGGAAAAACCACGTTTTCGGGCGGAATTTGCGCTCACTTTTCCTTCAGTGCCACATTGCCCTCGCCGAGCAGCCGCTTGAGCGCCGCGACCAGCTCATAATTCACCGCCACGCGGTATTTCGCCGGCGCGCGCACGAGCTTCTGCCGGTCGAGCGCGTAGAGGTAGAGGTCGGTCACACCGTCGAAAACCTCGATATACTGCAGCGCCTTTTTGCAGAGCGGGTCGTCCATCGAGGGCACGCGCAGGTAAAGCCCGCGGTATGCCGTGTTGTAGCCGCGGATCTGCACGCCCGGGCCGCCGCCCGCACCGCCTGCATCACGGTGTCCAGCACTTCGTCCTGC
>URQJ01000189.1 GCA_900549945.1 uncultured Oscillospiraceae bacterium | reverse complement strand
CAGCGCCGCAAAAGCGCCGGCGCGTTTTCGATCGCGATCCCCGGCGAGGCGGCGCGGCGGCAGATGATCGAGTCGTTCGGCCACACGGGCGGCGAAGCGAGCCTGCGCATCCGTGCGGAAAATCTCGCGGATGATGGCTGCACCGCCGCATTTCTGCGCGGCGTTTTCCTCGTCTGCGGCACGGTCACCGACCCGAACAAGGAGTATCACCTCGAGTTTTCCACGCCGCACCTGCATCTTGCCGAGGACCTCGCGGCCCTTCTGCAGGGCGTGCGTGCGGCGCAGCTCACGCCGGCGGTGGCCCGGCGCAAAAACGGCTACATGGTCTACATCAAGGAGAGCGGCGCGATCGAGGATTTCCTCACGCTGACCGGCGCGGTCAACGCCGCGATGGCGCTGATGCAGATCAAGATGTACAAGGAGACGTACAACAATCTCAACCGCGTCTCGAACTGCGAGACGGCGAACCTCGATAAAACGTATTCCGCAGCGTCGCGGCAGATCGCGGCGATCGCGCTGATCAGCGACAAAATGGGGCTGGACGCGCTGCCCGAGGATCTGCGCGAGGCGGCGCTTCTGCGGCTGCACAACCCCGAAATGTCGCTGCGCGAGATGAGCGGCCGGCTCTCGATCAGCCGGTCGGGCGTCAACCACCGGCTGCGGCGCATTCTGGAGTTTGCCGAGGCGCTCGGCACGCCGGAGGCCGAGGCCGCGGCCCAGCGCGCGGAAAACGGCGAAAAACAGTGAAAAACAGCTTTTAGAAGGGCGGCGATACCATGGCGTTCACACATCTGCATCTGCACACGGAATACAGCCTGCTCGACGGTGCGTGCCGCATCGAGCGGCTGCTCGACAAGGCGAAGGAAATGGGCCAGACGAGCGTTGCGATTACCGATCACGGCGTCATGTACGGCGTCATCGATTTTTATAAGGCGGCGAAAGCGCGCGGCATCAAGCCGATCATCGGCTGCGAGATCTACGTCGCAAAGCGCGGCCTCACCGACAAGGTGCACGGCATCGACAACGAAAACCGCCACCTCGTGCTGCTGTGCAAGAACGAAACCGGCTACCGCAACCTTGTGGCGATCGTCTCGAAGGCGTGGACGGACGGCTTTTACAACAAGCCCCGCGCCGATTTCGACCTTTTGAAAAAGCACAGCGAGGGCCTGATCGCGCTTTCGGCCTGCCTTGCGGGCGAGATCCCGCGCGCGCTCGCCGCCGGCGCATACGATGCGGCCAAGGAGGCCGCCGCGCGCTACCTCGATATTTTCGGCGAGGGCAATTTTTACCTTGAATTACAGGACCACGGCCTCAAGGATCAGGCTTATGTCAACCCGCAGCTCATCCGGCTCTCGCACGAGACGGGCATCCCGCTCGTCGTCACGAACGACTGCCACTATATCGAAAAAGACGACACGAAGATGCACCACATCCTCATCTGCATCCAGACGAACCGCACGATCGAGGACGAGGACGTGCTCGAATTCGGCTCGGACGAATTTTATTTCAAGAGCGAGGAAGAGATGCGCGCGCTGTTTCCGGACTGCCCCGAGGCGGCCGACAACACGCAGGTGATCGCTGACCAGTGCAACCTCGAGTTCGAATTCGGCCACACGAAGCTGCCGCGGTTCGACACGCCGGACGGCAGCGACAACCGCGATTACTTCCGCCGCCTGTGCATGGAGGGGCTGCACCGCCACTACGGCGAGCACCCGGACCCGGCCATTCTGGAGCGGCTCGAATACGAGATCTCGACGATCGATACAATGGGTTATGTAAACTACTACCTGATCGTCTACGATTTCATCCGGCAGGCGAAGAGTATGGGCATCCCGGTCGGCCCGGGCAGAGGCTCGGGCGTCGGCAGCCTTGCCGCGTACTGCATCGGCATCACGGGTGTGGACCCGCTGCGCTACGACCTGCTTTTCGAGCGCTTTTTGAACCCCGAGCGCGTCAGCATGCCGGATTTCGACGTCGATTTCAGCGACGAGCGCCGGCAGGAGATCATCGAATACGTCGTCGATAAGTACGGCGCCGACCACGTGGCGCAGATCGTCACGTTCGGCACGATGGCCGCGCGCCTCGCGATCCGCGATGTCGGCCGCGCGATGGCGATCCCGTACAACGTCTGCGATATGGTCGCGAAGCTCGTGCCGATGGAGCTGAACATGACGCTTGACCACGCGCTCGAGAGCGTGACCGAGCTGCGCGACAAGTATGAGGCGGACGAGCAGGTGCGCGAGCTGATCGACATGGCGCGGAAGATCGAAGGCATGCCGCGCCACACCTCGACCCATGCGGCCGGCGTCGTCATCACGGACCGCCCGGTCGTCGATTACGTGCCGCTGAGCATGAACGACGAATCAGTCGTCACGCAGTTCACGATGACGGCCATCGAGGAGCTCGGCCTGCTTAAAATGGACTTCCTCGGCCTGCGGAACCTCTCGGTCATCGACCACGCGGAGCAGATGATCGGCCGGCACACGCCGGGCTTTTCCGTGGAAAACGCGCCGGACGACGACCCGAAGGTTTTCCAGATGATTACGAGCGGCGCGACGGAGGGCGTGTTCCAGTTCGAATCGGCGGGCATGCGGCGCGTCATCATGCAGTCTGAGCCGGAGAGCATCGAGGATCTGATCGCCGTCATCTCGCTGTACCGCCCCGGCCCGATGAAGTTCATCCCCTCTTACATCGAAAACCGCAGGCATCCGGAGAAGATCACGTACCGGCACCCGCGGCTCTCGAAGATCCTCGACGTGACGTACGGCTGCATCATTTATCAGGAGCAGGTCATGCGCATTTTCCGCGAGCTTGCGGGCTATTCGCTCGGCCGCGCGGACATCGTGCGCCGCGCGATGAGCAAGAAGAAGCACAAGGTCATGGAGGAGGAGCGCAAGTATTTCGTCCACGGCCTAAAGCGCGCGGACGGCACCGTCGAAATCGAGGGCTGCGTGGCGCGCGGCGTCGATGAGCGCACCGCCGAGATCATCTACGACGAGATGGAGAGCTTCGCCTCCTATGCGTTCAACAAATCGCACGCGGCGGCGTATGCGGTCGTTGCGTACCGCACCGCGTACCTCAAGCACTACTACCCGAAGGAGTATATGGCCGCGCTGCTTACGAGCGTGCTCGGCTTCTCCGGCAAGGTGGCGGCCTATATGGAGGAATGCGCGCGCATCGGCATCCCGGTGCTGCCGCCGCATGTCAACGAGAGCGAAACCGGCTTTTCCGTCTCCGAGGAGAGTATCCGCTTCGGCCTGCTCGCGGTCAAAAATCTCGGCCGCGGCGTCATCCAGCGCATGCTGCTCGAGCGCGGGCGCGGCGGGAAATTCCGCAGCTTCTACGATTTCTGCAAGCGCATGCAGGGGCGGGACCTGAACCGTCGCGCGGTGGAAAGCCTTGTGCGCTGCGGCGCGTTCGACGGGCTCGGCAGCAACCGCCGCGAGATGCTGCTCGCCGTGGGGCCGGTGCTCGAAAGCCTCGATTCCGACAAGCGGAAGAACATAGAGGGGCAGATCGGCTTTTTCGACCTCGGCGGCGCCGAGCAGGAGGAGACGTACCAGATGCCGCGCGCCGAGGAATTCCCGCAGGCCGAGTTGCTCGCGATGGAGAAGGAGGTCACCGGCATGTACCTCTCCGGCCACCCGATGGCGCCGTACGCGGAGGTGTACCGGCGCGACCTCGTGGCCCGCACGGATGAGATCGCGCAGAGCGCCGCGGGCGAATCGGATAAGTACAGCGACGAGCAGTACGTCGACGTGCTGGCGATCGTCTCGGATATAAAGCGCAAGGTGACGAAATCCGGCGCGAACATGGCGTTTCTCACGCTAGATCGGAAGAGCACACGTCTGAACTCCAGTCACGGCATAGATCTCGTATG
>URQJ01000188.1 GCA_900549945.1 uncultured Oscillospiraceae bacterium | reverse complement strand
CTTCGGCGCGGGGGAGGACAGCTTTGAGGCGATACTGGCGTCGCTGAAAAACGCCTTTGCCGAGGAGCTCACCGAGGCGCACCTCAGCGATATTATCAGCGGCTTTATGCAGCTTGAGCGGAACCCGTTCATCAGGCTCGTGCCGCTTTCGCTTAAAAACCTTTTTTTAAAGGCCGCGCGCCGCGTTTCGGACGCCGGCGAGACCATGACGCTTTCGAACGTCGGCAAGACCGGCATGCCGGCGGCGGTGCTGCCGTATATCCATCATATGACGGTCTTTGCCAGCACCGCCAAACTGCAGGCGTGCATCTGCACCTGCGGCGACGTGCTGTCCGTCGCGTTCAGCTCCGGCTTTGAAGAGGCCGACATCCAGCGCAATTTCTTCCGAAAGCTCACGGCGCTGGGCGTCGAGGCGGAGATTCAGAGCAATTCGGGCGGAGAGGAGATGTAAGCATGCTGTACTGCAAGCCGTGTAAGGTAAAGGTTGCGGGCGTGCACAGCCGCTGCCCGCTGTGCGGCGGCAATCTGGCGGGGGAGCCGGAGGAAAAGAGGAGCTACCCGCCGCTGCCGGCGGGCGGCAGCCGCACCAAGCGGCTGATTCAGGTGCTTTCAAGCGCCGCAGTGACCGGGGCGATCCTCTGCGTCGCGGTGAATATGCTCGTCCCCTCAGAGACGTGGTGGTCGCTGTTCGCCGTGCTGGGCATCGCCTGCGGGTGGCTGTGGGCCGTTGTCGGTATCGTCAAGAAATCGAAGCTGCTGAACAGCATCGTATGGCAGTGCTTTTTGATCTCTGCGCTCGCGTTTCTCTGGGACGGGCTGACCGGCTGGCACAGGTGGTCGGCCGAATACGTGTTTCCCTGCGTCTGCATCGGCGCGATGCTTGCGGTCATCGTCCTGTCGCGCGTGTTCCGCATGCCGGGCAAGGATTACCTGATTTTGCTGATCGTGTGCGCGGTGATGGGCGTGGTGCCGCTCGTGTTCCTGTTCACCGGCGTGCTGCAGATGGCGATCCCTTCGGTGATCTGCGCGGCGGTCAGCCTGATCGTCATCTTCATCCAGCTGATTTTCAACGGCAAGGCCATGCGCCGGGAGATCCGGAAAAAGCTGCACCTGTAGGCGGCAAAACGTATCGGAACCGCATGGAAATTTGAAACGGAAAGCCGCCCTATGCAGCGCGATCTGCACAGGGCGGCCATTTGATTTGTATGGGAAACGCGGCCGGAACGCCGCGGTACGCCGAAATCCGAAAAACATTTGGCGTGCGGGTGAAGCGGCGTCAGCCGAGGATGTTCTTCGTCAGCTCGTCGTCGCCGGTCAGCGCCGCGAGCAGAAGGTTGTAGACGCGCAGCGGATCCCGGTGAAAATTCTTTTTGACGACGCGCGCCTGATAGAGATCCGGCACGTAGACGGTCAGGTTCATCAGCTCCATGTCGCCGCCGGAGATATGGCAGGTCACGTTGTAGCCGTTTTCGGTGCGCGCCGTCGTCACGGTGTTTTCGCGCTCGACCTTTGCGGAGGCCAGCATCGCCATGGCGGCGGCGATGGCCTTGTCGCGTACGGAGAGCGGGAGAAGAACGTCGAGGTTCTCCGCGACGCTGCTGCCCTGCGGCTCGAGCCTGTAGTTCCCGCTTTCGTCCCGGCTGATGTTGCCGAGCGCGGTGAGGGCGGAGAGCGCGTCGTTCGCCTCAAAATAGTTGGCGAGCGATTTCTCCTGCAAAATGCGGATGATGTCCTCGCCGGAGAGCGGCGCGCCGACACTTTTGAGAATGTAGCAGATCAGGATGCGGATGTCGCTCTTCGAGCGCAGCCCGCCCGGCGCGACGCCGCCGGTGAATGCGTCAAATTCCATGAAAATCACAACTCCTTTGTATTCGGGAATTAAGGCGCTCAAAGAGCAGATTGCCGCCCCGAAACGGCAAAGGCCATACGGTACACAGCTATTCTTCCACGCCGCCTGCCGTTAAATGTAGCTGATCGACTTCCATTTGCCGCGTGCGAAGCGCACGACGAAGAAGATCGCGCGGCAGAACCAGTCGATGCACATGGCGGCCCAGATGCCGACGACGCCGAGGCCGAAGTGCACCGCGAGCACGTAGCTGAAGGCGATGCGGAAAATCCACATGGAAAACAGGGAGACCAGCATCGTGTAGCGCACGTCGTTCGCGGCGCGCAGCGCGTTCGGCAGGGCAAAGGCCAGCGGCCAGACGAGGATGCAGCAGACGCCGTGCACGATGAACACCTCCATCGTGAGCGCGGTGGTTTCCGGCGAGAGCGCGTAGAAAGAGAGAATGCTTTGGCTGAACAGCAGCATGAAGCCGGTCATCACCCAAGTGGCGAGGTAGGCGAGCAGCATCAGCTTCTTCGTGTATTTCTTCACGCCGTCGTAGTCCTTTGCGCCGATGCACTGGCCGACGACGGTGATCATCGCCATGCCGACGGCCGTGCCGGGGATCGTCTGGATCGAGGCGAGGTTTCCGGCGACGGCGTTCGCCGTGATGGACACCGTACCGAAGCCGGCCACGATGCTGGCCACGAGGAGCTTGCCGATCTGGAAAATGCTGTTTTCGAGGCCGTTCGGCACGCCGATCTGCAAAATGCGCTTGATCATCGGCCAGTGCAGCTCGATCTTGTGCAGCCGGTCGTAGCAGATGGTGCGGTGCGGATTGCACAGCAGGAGCGTAATGATTACGGCGCCCGCGATGCGAGAGAAGAGCGAGGCGGTCGCCGCGCCGGCCACGCCCATATTGAACACATAGATCAGAAGCGCGTTACCGCCCACATTGACGATGTTCATCATAAGCGAGATCAGCATCGAGGTTTTGGAATCGCCCATCGAGCGGAACAGCGCCGCGCCGGCGTTATAGATGCCGAGGAAGGGGTAGGAGACTGCGGAAAGCAGGAAATAGACCTGCGCGTTCGCCATGACGTCCGGCTCGATGGAACCGAAGATCAGCCGCAGCGCCGGCTGCCGCACGGCGACGGCGAGAACGGCGATCACGACCGAAAGCGCGAGAATGGAATAGAAAAGCTGCTTTGCCGCGGAGCCGGCATTTTTCCGGTCGCCGCGCCCGATATACTGCGCGGCGATGACTGCGCCGCCGGTCGCGAGCGAGGAAAAGACGGTGATCAGCAGAAGGTTGATCGAATCGACCAGAGAAATGCCCGAAACGGCGGCCTCGCCGCAGGTGGAGACCATCACGGTATCGGCGATGCCGATCGTGACGGCGAGCATTTGCTCGACGATCAGGGGAACAATCAGATTGCGCAGACTCTTGTTGGAAAACACGTTTTCGCCCCGTTTCAATATATATAAGAAAATATACAAGAAGATTTTACTATTTTTTTACCGCGTTTGCAACAGTTTTTTTGAGATGCGGCGAAGCGCCGGGAAGCCGCGCGTTTGTTCATAAATTAAAAATTTTTTAATTTTGCATTGCGAAATTCTAAAATCCATGGTAAGATAAAATCATATTCTGATAAAATGCGGGAATATGGTATTTTTTTCAGGATTCACTTACAGTTTTAACTTTTGTTGCCATACTACTCTGGCGAAGGGAGGTAAAATCTATGGGAGAAATCGGTATTGCGCAGGTGGTTCTGATGGGTCTCGTCACCGTGTTTGTGGTGCTGATCTGTCTGATCATCATCATCAAGCTGATGGGCGCGATTATGGGAAAGGCGGCGCCGGCCGAGCAGGCTGAGGCGGCTGTACCTGCACCCGCGGCAGCCCCGGCCGCTGCTCCGGCCGATCCCGAGGCTGCTTATGAGAGCTTTTTGAATGCGGTATCCCCGGACTATGCCTATGATATCGCCTACGAGCTGACCACCAACCCGGATTTCTTCAATTCGGAGCTGGGCGGACGGACTGCGGGCAGCGATGCCGAGCAT
>URQJ01000187.1 GCA_900549945.1 uncultured Oscillospiraceae bacterium | reverse complement strand
TTCAGACGTGTGCTCTTCCGATCTCGCGGCGATCGTGCCGTGGGAGACGTACCTCGCGACCGGCAACAGAGCGACGCTCGAAAACGGCTACGAGAGCATGAAGCTCTGGGCCGACTGGATCTACCGCTACGACGAGGCGCACGGCGGGGCGCGCCTGTGGCCCGGCATTGAATTCCACTTCGCGGACTGGCTCGCGCTCGACGGCCCGGAATCCGGCTTCAACCCGGAATCCGTCATGGGCGGCACGGATGTGACGTTCCTCTGCTCCGCGTACTACTATAAATCGACGGTGTGTGTCGCGAACGCGGCCCGCGCGCTCGGCAAAACCGCCGACTACGCCGTGTACAGCAGGCGCGCCGATGAAATCCGCGATGCGATCCGACGCGAATACTACACGCCGGGCGGCCTGTGCGCCGCAGCAACGCAGACAGGCAACGCCGTGTCGCTTGATTTCGGCCTCGCGCCGTCCTTCGCGCGCGAGAAGATTACGGCGAGCCTGCGCGCACTGCTGAAGGCCGCCAACATGCACCTGAAAACCGGCTTCCTCGGCACGCCCTCGCTCTGCCGCGCGCTCTCCGACAACGGCGCGAATGAGGACGCCTACACGCTGTTCCTGAACGAGGACCTCCCGAGCTGGCTCTATGAGGTCAACATGGGTGCGACGACGATCTGGGAGCGCTGGAACTCTGTTAACCCCGACGGGAAGATCAGCGGTATCGGCATGAACTCGATGAACCACTACGCCTACGGCGCGGTGTTCGAGTGGGTGTACAAGAACGTCTGCGGTCTGAACCCGGTCGCGGAATGCCCGGGTTTCAAGCGCGCCGTGCTGCGCCCGCAGCCGGATAAACGCCTCGGCGCGGCGAAGGCGATGGTCAACACCGCCGCGGGCTACTACGAGAGCGGCTGGAAATACGACGGCGACGCGGTTACTTACACGTTCACCGTGCCGTTCGACGCGGAGGCCGAGGTCCTTCTCACCGGCAGGGACGGGGAGACCGTGCGCAAGACGCTGTGCGCCGGCACGCATACTTTTACGCTTTGATCCGATAGAAAGGGCCGGGACCGGTGCTGTTTAAAGCGGCGCTGGCCCCGGCTTTTCTGCGGTTTTGCCGGATATGTCGGAATCGCGATAGGAAACGTCAAAATCACGGTAGAAGCTGCGCTGAATTTCGTGTATGCTGAATAAAGAAAGCATCGAAAGCTGGGGGAGGCGTTCGTGTAAAAAATACTTTTTCACACACGATTTGTGCCTTTGCCGCGACGAGCAAAGCGGCAGTCGGCTTCGCCGACCGGCACAAAAAATAAGGAATGGTGATTTCTATGAAAATCGAAGAACTGCTGCCGGAAAACCGGCATGAAATCTGCACGACGGAGCGGCTCAAAAAGCGGCTTCTGGCGCTCGCCGCGGACATCCGCGAAAAGGGCGTCCGGTTTCACAACGGGCGGCTCGTTGTCACAGGCTACGCGTACCACGAGCTGTACGACTGGGACATGTATTTTGAAAACCTGTTCCTTTCGTACCTCGGCTGCGCCGATTTCTGCCGCAATAACGTCGAGATGTTCCTCGACGAGCAGCACGAATCCGGCTTTATCGCGCGCACGATGGGCATCTGCTACCCGAAGCCGCGCCACCACTTTAAGCCCTTTCTCGCGCAGACGGCGCTGCTCGGCTGCCGGCAGACGGGGGACTGCCGCTGGCTCGACGGCAAATATTACGAAAAGCTCAAAAAATACCTCGATTACTGGTTTTGGCACTGCGACAGCGATAAGAACGGCCTGTGTTTCTGGGATGGCTCCGACCACAGCGGCATGGACAATCAGGCGCTGCGCCTCGGCTACGACGGCGTGATGGAGTTTGAGGGCGTCGATTTGAACGTCTACCTCGTGCGGGAGCTGCGTGCGATGGCGCAGCTTGCGCTGGAACTCGGCAAAGCGGAGGATGCGGCATCGTTTTCGGCGCACGCCAAACGGCTTGCGGCGCTGATCGACGCGGTGTTCTGGGATGAGGAAACGGGCTTTTACTACGACCGCAGCGAAAGGACCGGCGAGCTGAACCGCGTCAAGTGTATTTCGGGCCTTCTGCCGCTTTGGCTCGGCACGATCCCGGCGGTTCGCGCCGAGCGGCTCGTGCGCGAGCATCTCTTGAACCCCGAGGAATTTTGGCTGCCGTACCCGGCCGCCACATGGGCGAAGAACGAAAAAGGGTACTATCAGGAGCGCCGCGGCGGCGAATGCACATGGATGGGCGCAACGTGGATTCCCACGAATTACATGGTGATGCACGGCCTGATGCTCCACGGCTACCGGGCGGAGGCCGAAGCGCTTGCCGAAAAAACCTTCGACATGGTGCTGCGGGAGACGACCACACGCGAATACTACAACGGCGAAACGGGCGCGGGGCAGGGCATGTGCCCGTTCTGGGGCTGGAGCGCGCTCGGCTACGTGATGGCGGCCGAGGCCAAAACCGGCTACGACCCGGCGGATCCGCTCCGCCGCGCGTTCGAGACGCTCGACCTGCCGGGCCTCGAGATCCTGTAAACGAAAATACCGCCGCCCGACCGGCTGCTTTAAGCCCGGTCGGGCGGCGGTGTTTTTATGAATAATATGACCGATTAACGGGAATGGCAGCGAAAAGCGTGTTGTATCTTCTCGGATGTGTTTATAAGCAGCACCGCAAAGCGGCTTAAAATTTTTGTATCACCATGTATCTGCTTATCTATGCCGTTAAATCTCGCCTTTCGCAAATAAATTGTCCTTTCCCATGCCGCACACATAGGGATTAGAATCATATTTGTGGCAAAAATCCAAGAAGTCCATCCGTTGTTTTGGATCGTTCATAATCTTTACAAGCAATTCATTGGGAATCGTTCTGGCGTATGCGCCCGGTCCGGCCAGTTTTACATTTTTTACGCCGTTTTTCACGAGCAGCCGCTCCAATTCATTCGGCATAAAGGTATAAGTTATGCACCACGGCGTACCGCCGCGCTCATACTCAGCAATTTCTTCAGCACCGCCCATAAGCCCATCTGACAATAGCTTTTCGGCCTGTGTTTTATCGAATGAAAAAGCATCTATCATATTTGACTGATTCAAGATGCACCATTGAACCCAAGGATCGCTGCAATCCTTATCCAGTATAAATTGATTTTTCTGTACAGGATTTGAAAGATACGGCAGATAGCCTAATCGACTGGATACGCTTATCATGATACGCTTTTTGGCAATGCGTACAAGCTCGGAGATAACATGTTCCTGATTTGGATACGTGTAAGAAATCGGTGCGTCAAATGACAGGACTAAATCAAAAGCCTTTGCATGGTAAGTAGACAAATCCTCAAGCGCACCTTTGACGAATGTTATTCTGTCTGAAACGCCCGCTTCCTTCGCTAATTCCTTTGCCTTATCGATCATGGGCTGAGAAATATCAAAATGCGTTACTTTGCAGCCCTGCTTTGCAAGTAAGATGGAAAATCTACCGCAGCCCGCACCGCCGTCAAAAACAGTTTCTATGCCGTCGAGATTGGCGAGCAATTCTTTTTCGATATGGCTCTTCTGAACGATATCGTCAATAAATGTTGTTTCACGACGGCTTTCCAATTCCCCCTTATCCCTGAGATTCCACATGCGTTCGGATATTTTGCGGCTGTATTCCATCTTACACCCCTGAATTTATGAGAGTTTTGTGCTCTTATGCAGTTACCATATTTGCTTGTTTAATGCAAGCGGTCCCAAGCAGAATGTCCGCTTAGCCGAGGTCGATTGCGCGCTGGGCGCGGGCGTTCAGCTCCATGCCGGCGGTGTGACCGGCAAGGTATTCGTAGTACGCCTGCGCGCCGATCATCGCGGCGTTGTCGCCGGTCAGCGAGAGGTCGGGCATGAAGAGCGTGCGGCCCGTGCGCGCGCATT
>URQJ01000186.1 GCA_900549945.1 uncultured Oscillospiraceae bacterium | reverse complement strand
AAAAGCCGCAGCCCGAGGCAGCCGCCACGCCTGCGCGCCGCAGAAAGAACCACGGAGGCCGCCCGTGAGCCGGCTGCGCGGCCTGCTGCCGCTTTTTCTCTGCGCCGCGGTTCTCGCCGCCGGGGCCGCGCTCCCGCAGCTTCTCCTGCGCCATACGCCGGATTACAAGAACGCGCCGGAAACCATCGCAATCGCGGGGCGGGAAAGCCCGCTGTACCTCGAAAACCCCGCCGGCCTCCGGCTGCCGCCGTGGGACGCGATCGAGCTCGAGCGCGCCGTCTCCTGCACCGCGCTGTTTCGCTCCGGCGCAGGGGATGCACAGCGGCACGCCGAGGCAGATGTCCATATTCTGGCCTGCCTCACACCGTTCGGCGCAGCGGCCCCGGCGGCGGACGTCTCCTTCAGCGACGGCCTGCAAATCCACAACAATTTGATTTTCCTCCGGGACTTCGAGTACACGGCAGCGGACGGCGGCGATTTCTGCATTGACCTCGTCCTCACCAAGGACGGCGCGCCGCTTTCCGCGCATGTGCGGCGCACCGACGGCCCGACGCTGCCCGCTGCCGATGAAGCCGCGCTGCGGGAGGATTTCAATGTTTTCCGCAGGCTCTGGTGGGGCGTGCTTTACAGAGGCCCCACACCGGCCGCAGCCGAAATTGAAGCGCTGCCGAACGACGGCGCCGTGCCCGCCTTTCGGCGCTTTTACGAGCTTTTTCTTGCGGACAGCACCTACCCCCTGTCTCAGGGCGGCGCGTTTTCCGGCTATGCACAGTGCTGGTGGGATTCGACGAATTCCGCCGTTTTTTCCGCACAGCCCTACGGGGAAGAAACGCTGATCGTGCTGCGCGACACGATGAACCGCCCGTACACGCTGTTCTACAATGCAGCCACGCAGACAATCACCGGCTTTGGCATGGACGCCGCCCTGCAAGACCGTATACCCTGACCGAAAAAGGAGACCCTGCCATGAAGCGATTCCACACCATTTTGATCCCGCTGCTGCTCTGCGCACTGGTTTTGGCCGCAGGTTTCGGCCTGCCCGCTCTGTTCGGCAGAGCCGTGCCGGATTATAAGAACGCGCCGGAGCCCATCGCGATTGCGGGCAAAGAAAGCCCGCTCTACCTTGAGGATGATACGGATATCGCCCTGCCGCCGTGGGATGCAGTCGCGGCGGGCGGCAGCAGCGTCTTGCTCTCGGATTACCTCGGCGCGGCGCAGATCGACGGGGACTTTGTCAACGACTACATCCGGTCGCTTGTCGGGCTGTTCGCCGCCGTTCCCGCCGAGGACGAGAATTTCCTCAGCGCACTGCGCGTGCTCGACGGCACGCTGCTGTACCTGCGCGGCTACACTTACACCGCCACAGACGGCGAGCAGTACACGCTCGGCCTCGTGCTCGACAACAGCGCCGCGCTGCCGCTGAGCGTCCACGTGCGCCCGCTTTCGGATAAAACACATCCGGCGGCGAGCCCGGACCTGCTTCTGTCAGCATTTCAGGAGGCCTTCCAGTTCTGGAAAACGCAGCTTTCCGAGCGGCCGGAAATTTATACCGCCGATAAAGACGCCCGCATGCTGTGGTTTCAGGATTCGCTGGATCTCGCTTACGGCGCGTGCAGCGGGAGCGCCGCGCAGCTGGTCTCGCAGTTCTGCACGTTCCTCATGGCCTGCGAAACGATTCAGCCCGACGGCTCCGCTTGGACGGAAGCCATCTTTGCACCCGGGTACCTCGAAGTCGGCTACGCGATCAGCTACGAGGACGAGACGGTGATCGTGCTGACCGATTACAGCAACACGCCGTACACGCTGTACTACGACGGCGCCGCACAGAAAATCACCGGCTTTGGCCTCGACGCGCGGCTCGCGGGCTATACCGGCTGACGGCGCGGAAAGGAATTGCCATGAGATTTTTCCGAACAGTTTTTATCCCCCTTCTGCTCTGCGGCGCCATTCTCGCAGTCGGCTTTTTCTCCCCGGCGCTTTTCAGCGCCCTCGTGTCCGACCGCAAAAATCAGGCCGAGCGCGTCGCGATCGCGGGCAAGGAAAGCCCGCTTTATCTCGAGGGCGACACGGAACTCACCCTGCCGCCGTGGGATGTGATCGGCGGGCCGGGCACACCGCTTTCAGCGTACAGCGACGATGTATGGTCCAGCCTCAACAGCTACGTTGCCGCGCTGCTCGAACTCTTTGACTGCGCGCCGGCCCGCTCGGAGGATTTCACCGGCTCGATGTACGTCTACGACGACCGGCTGCTCTACCTGCGCGACTATCCGTTTCAAAGTGCCGACCGCTGTACGCTCGACCTTGTGCTCGATTACGAATCGATGCTTCCCATATACTTCCATGTCCGCAGCCTCGCGCACGACACGGCGCCCGCAGATTCCCCCGACGCGCTGCTCACCAGCTTCCGCAGGGCCGCCGATATCTGGACGGGGACGCTCACCCGGTACTACGCCTCGGGCAGCGTGCTCACATGGGATGTGTTCCGGGATCAGATCGCACAGGATACCTATACAGACGCCTATGCGCACGAGGACGCGGTCACGCTCGCCTTCATCCAATTCTTCAACGCCGTCGCCCTGCAGTTCGATGTGCCGCCCACCGCAGATTCCGAGGATTCCGAAAACAATTCCGAGGATTCCGGAAACATGTGGTACAGCCTCGGCCTATGGGAGAGCATCCTCATCTCCATGCAGGACTGCTATACGCTGACCTACGACAGCGAGACCGTCCTCGTGCTGACGGATTCCAGTAATTTCCCCTACACCCTGTATTACGACGCGGATCAAAATCAGGTCACGGGCTTCGGCATAGACGCCGCCCGCTTCGGCTACACCGCGGAGGCGACGTCCCGGCCGATTGAAACGCCCTAGGCGGCTCCGCAAAATCCGTCCCCGCAGCGGGATATAGGCAGTTCCCCCGAAATTTTTGCATTTCTTTTGCAAGTTTCGGGGGACTTTTTTGCAGCTCCTGCCTTATAGTATAGGCAGTACATACCCTCTGCCTTTCCGATTGGAGGCTTCTCCCGCCTATGAACAGTGCTTTGCACCTGCCGCGCCCTGCGCTGAGCGCCAACACGCTCAAGCTCATCGCCGTTCTGGCCATGGCCGCGGACCACTGCACGACCCTTTTTCTGCCGCCGCACGGCCCCCTGAGCTTTACACTGCACGCCGCCGGCCAGCTCGCCGCGCCGATCATGTGCTTTTTCATCGCCGAGGGCTTTCAGCACACTTCAAATCTCAGGCGGTATCTGGGCCGCCTGCTGCTCGCGGCGCTGCTCTCCCACGTGCCGTACACCCTGTGCTTTAACTTTCACCCCCTGCGCGTGTGGACGGCCACCAGCATCATGTGGAGCCTTTTTCTCGGCCTGCTCGCGCTCGCGCTTTGGCAGCGGACGCAGCGCCCGAGCCTCCGTCTTTTGGGCACCGCGGCCTGTGCGCTGCTCGCCTTTTCGGCAAACTGGAACTACATCGCCGTGCTCTGGATCCTCACCTTCGGGCTTTTCCGAAACAGGCCGCGCAGGCGGTGGATCGCCTTTTCGGCCGTATCCCTTCTGTTTTTCCTGCAATACTTTCTGCACGGCTCGCTCACCTCGCTGTGGCTTCGCCCGTTCGTCCTGCTCGCGATCCCCGTTCTCCAGCTATACAGCGGCGCGCTCGGCCGCAGAAGCCGGGCGCTCCAGTGGGGCTACTACCTGTTTTATCCCGCTCATTTCATCATCCTGTATATTCTGCGGATTCTTTTCACCGCACACTGAACGAAAGAGGAGGCGTTTTCATGCCGAGCCGCACCAGTCAAAAAAGAAAAAGCGCGCTCCGGCAGGAGCTTCGCCGGGTGCGGGCCTCCCGGCGGGCCGTATACGCCGCGCTCGCCTTGGCCGCGCTGTGCGTCGGCCTGCTCGCAGGCTTCGGTATCGGCCGGGCTACG
>URQJ01000185.1 GCA_900549945.1 uncultured Oscillospiraceae bacterium | reverse complement strand
GACCAGCGTGCGGTTTTCGCCCGTCAGCGGCACCACGTCGCCGATCGTGCCGATCGCCGCGAGGTCGCCGTAGGTCTCGAGCAGATCGTCGAGGTCGCCCGCGCCCTCCTCCAGCGCCATCAAGAGCTTAAAGGCAATGCCCGCGCCGGAAAAATCCTTGCAGGGGCTCTCGTCGTCCTTTCTGTAGGCGTCGACGACCGCGACGGCCGCGGGCAGCGTTTCCTGTGGGCGGTGATGGTCGGTGACCACAACATCCACGCCGAGCGCCTTCGCGCGCTCCACCTCGCGTATCGAGGAAATGCCGTTGTCAACGGTGATAATCAGCGTGACGCCGAGCGACGCGAGATGCTCAACGGCGGCGATATTCATGCCGTAGCCTTCTCCCTCGCGCTGGGGTATGTAAAACATCACGTCCGCGCCGCGCGTTTCGAGGTAGCTGTACACCATCGCGGTGGAGGTCACGCCGTCCGCGTCGTAGTCGCCGTACACGGCGATCTTCTCCATCGCGTCGATCGCCCGCGTGATGCGCTCGGCCGCGCGGTCCATGTCCTTGAGCAGAAACGGGTCTGAAAGCGGCGCGCCCGCGCCGAGAAACGCTTCGATCTCCTCCGAGCGGTCCACCCCGCGTATGTTGAGGAGCATCGCGAGGAAAAACGGGATATTATAGGCCTGTGCGAGCGCGGCCGCACGGTCTTTATCGAGAGGCCGAACCTCCCAGTTTCGGATATTCATAATCGGGTCATCCTTCTCCAAGGCGCGGCGCGAAAAAGCATTTTCCGGCACGCCCCGGTATCATCAGTTCTAAAAAGATATTTTAACATTTTTTCGGCGATTATTCAACCAAAATCCGCAATTTGCCAAATTTCCACCGCGCAGTCCCGTCCGTTTTTCCGTCACGCTTTCCGGCAAAAACGAATATTCTGTTAAAAGCTTCAAAAGGATATAGAAAAAGCGAAAAAGCTGTGCTAGAATAGAAGTAACGAAATCTGTCGTTTTTAGGAAAGAGGTGCCGGCATGGATAAAAAAGAGCAAGAGCCCAAAACGGTGCAGCAGCCCGTTCCGGAGCGGGCTGAGCCAAGGTCTGCCGCGGTGCACGCGGAGGAGGAGCACAAGGGCGGCAACTACATGTTTGCGCTCAAGGTGCTCGCCATCCTCGCCGCGGTCATCCTCGTGATCGTCATTTTGCAGGCCAGCGGCGTTCCTGTCGCCGTGCGCGACTGGTTCCGCACCGTCACGGAGCACGCCGCCGTCACCGTGCCGCTCCTCCCGCTTTTCTGACGTATTTCCGCTACGGCAAAAGCCCGCCGCTTCCCCATTTCGGAAGCCGGCGGGCTCTTTTTTATGGATTATTCCGCGGCTGCACTGGGCGCGGCGGCCGCGTCTGAAACCGTGACGTGCGCCGTATACGTGCCGGTCGCCCAGCAGGATTCCGCGTTGTTGACCGTCACCGTGACAGGCACCTCGATATTGCCGCTCGGGTCCGAAACCGAGGAGAGATCCACCGTGCAGAATATGGAGTCGCCGGTCAGCTTCGAGACCTGCGCCGCCGTACCGATCACGCGGACCTTAAGGCTCCTCGTGGTCGTCTCCGCCGTCTTGCCCTCCGGCGCGTTCACAACCGAGATGTTGGTCGTCGTCAGCTCCCTTTCCGAATAGCCGTTCATGTTGAACGTGACCGTCGCCGTTTCCACGCGGCTGATGTTCGTCACGCCGCTCGGCACCGGGATCGCCACCTGGAACGTCGTGTTCGAGGGCGTCACGTCGAGGAAATTGATCGGCGACGCGAGCGTCAGCTCGGTATACTTCGAGACCGTCTCGCCGTCGCCCGCAATTTCGATCGTTGCGGGATCAATCGTGATGCGGCTCTCCGCGAAGCTCTCCGGGATATTGCGGATGTCGGCGACCAGCTCGACCGTCTGGCGGCTTGTCACAGGGATCGAAATGTCGACCGTGCTGTCGCTCAGCGTGAGAAAGTTCTCCGCCGGGTCGATCGTGTCGCCGTTCGCGTCGAACAGCGTGACCTTGCACGAGAGGGATTTCGACTGCGTGAGCTCATCCGAGAACGTGTAGACGAGCGCCGCGCGCGCGACGCGGTTCACGGCGCTCTCCGGGCCGGATACCGTTACGATCTCGGTCGAAAGCGTCGGCGCCGCAGGGGCGTAGTAGCTCTCCGCCACGGTGTATTCGATGTCCGTCTCGAGCGAGAGCTGCACTTCCTTGTACTTGTCGTAGGATACGGAGACCTCCGCCGGCGAAACGCTCTCCACCTCGTACTCCGAGATCGTGTTGCCCTTCTTGACGGCGCGCAGCTGCAAGGACGCCTGCTGCATCGAATTACCGGTCAGCATCGTGACGGAGGGGTCGAATACCGCGGTCACCTCAAGGTCGTCCGCCGTCACCTTATTCGTGATCAGCGAACTGCCCGTAATCGAAACATCCGCCGTGAGATAGCTTCGGTCGAAAATGCGGATGCCCGCCTCCTGCGCCGTCTCGGACATTTGGATGCTGATCGGCACATTGCGCACAACCACCGCGCGGCTCTCGCCGCTTGTTGCCATCATGATGAACCAGATCACCGCAGCGCACAAGAGCGAGAAGATCAGCAGCAGCGTGTTGTTCTCAAAGGCGCGCAGCACCTTGACCCGCTTTTTTTCACCCTGTTCGTTTTTTTCCTTTTTGCCCGGCATCACTTTTTCACCGTCCTTTTACCCAGAAGGAAGCTGAGGCCGCGGCTCACCGTGGACGTCTTTTCCTCCTGCGGGATCAGATAGCTTTCCAAAACGTCGCGCAGCGTATCGCGCGTGAAGCGGCGCGCGAGCACGCCGTTGACCGCGACAGAGATCTGCCCCGTCTCTTCCGAAACGACGACGGCGACCGCGTCCGATTCCTCGCTGACGCCGAGCGCCGCGCGGTGGCGCGTGCCGAGCTCGGCGGAAACCGAAGCGTTCTTCGTCAGCGGCAAAATGCAGCCCGCCGCATGGATCATGCCGTCGCGGATAATCATTGCGCCGTCGTGCAGCGGCGCCTTGTTGAAGAAAATATTGCCGACGATCTGCCCCGAGGGCTCGCAGTTGATCTGCGTGCCCGTCTCAATGATATCGCCGAGCTTTGTCTTGCGCTCAAAAACGATCAGCGCGCCCATTTTAAGCTGCTGCAAAATGCCCACGCCGTCCACAATCGAATTGATCGCCTTGCGCATGCGCTGCTTCTCGCTGTCCTTGTCGCGCGCGCCGACCGCATCCGCGATCGACCGGCTCATGTTGCTGCTGCGCCCCATCTGCTCGAGCGCCTTGCGGATCTCGGGCTGAAAGACGATCAGGATCGCGACAAGCGCGAATTGGAACACGTAATACAGCATCTGATTGACCATGACAAGGTGCAGATTACTGGAAATAAAAAACAGAAGCACCAGCAGCAAAAGGCCCTTGACAAGCTGGCCCGCACGCGTCTCGCGCACGAGCTTGATCGCACCGTATATGAGCAGCCCGATAATCAGGATGTCTACCGCATCTTTGAGCTGGAAGCTTTTGGCGATTCCGACCACGCCTTCCCACCAGGACGCAACTGCGCCGAGAAAACCTTCCACGTCCTTCACCTCTTTTTGCGCGCCCGCACAGGGCGGTGCTCTGCGCGCATAATCTATATACAGTTTATCATAAAGCGCCGCGCATGAAAAGGGGGCCAGCGGGATTTTTCCCGTCGATTCCCGCCGCGCGGCCTTTATTTACATTTCGTTCATTTTTGATGCGCCGTGTCCGACGCCCGCAGCTCCGCCACCGCGCGGATCAGCGCGGCGGCCTGCCGGTCATCTGTAAAGACGGAGGGCGAAACGCGCACCGCGCCGCCGTACACCGCGTCGTCCGTGCCCATCTTCCTGTGTGCGAACGGCGCGCAGTGCATGCCGCAGCGCACAGCGATGCCGCGCTTCGCAAGC
>URQJ01000184.1 GCA_900549945.1 uncultured Oscillospiraceae bacterium | reverse complement strand
CGCGGGCTCGGGCACACGGGCGGCACCGTCGACAAGATGGAGAGCATCCCCGGCATGCGCACCGCGATCGGGCGGGAGGAATTCCTCGCCATCGTGAACCGCGTGGGTTGCGCCGTCATCGGGCAGTCCGGCAACCTCTGCCCGGCAGATAAAAAACTCTACGCGCTGCGCGACGTGACCGGCACGGTCGAGAGCATCCCGCTGATCGCCTCGTCGATCATGAGCAAAAAGCTCGCGGCGGGCAGTGACCGCATTCTGCTCGACGTCAAAACCGGCAGCGGCGCGTTTATGAAAACGCAGGCGGACGCCGAGGCGCTCGCCCGCGAGATGGTGGAGATCGGCGCGCAGGTCGGCCGCCGGACTGTCGCGCTTATCACCGATATGGACCGCCCGCTTGGGCGCGCCGTCGGCAACGCGCTCGAGATCATCGAGGTCTGCGACACGCTCTGCGGCCGCGGGCCGGCGGATCTGACCGCAATGTGCATGGAGCTCTCAGCGAATATGATCTATCTCGGCGAGCGGGCCGGGACAATCGAAAGAGCGCGGGAGATGGCGCAGGCCGCGGTCGAAAGCGGCGCGGCATTTCGCAAGCTGTGCGAAATGGTTGAGGCGCAGGGCGGCGACAGCGTATACCTGCGCGATACGCCGCGGTTTAGCCTGAGCCCGGTGCAGAGAGTGTTTAAGGCGGCGCAGAGCGGCTGGATCGTGCAGGCGGACGCCGAGAAAATCGGCCGCGCGAGCGTTCTGCTCGGCGCCGGGCGAGAGACAAAGGACAGCGCGATCGATTTCGGCGCGGGCATCATGCTCCACAAGAATAAGGGCGACCGCGTGGAGGCGGGCGAGCCGCTCGCAACGCTCTATGCAGCCGATGCGGAAAGATGCGCGCAGGGTGAAGGAGCGCTGCACGCCGCCTTTGCATTCGGCGCGCAGCCGCCGCAGAAGAAGCCGCTTATTTTGAAACGGATCGAGCAGGAAGAGGAAGGCTGAGGGAAGGGAGGCCGCAGAATCCAATGCCGGATATTCTTTTTAAAACAGACGAATTTGTGTTCAGCTACCGCGTCGCAGGCATCTGCATGCAAAACGGCAGAGTGCTGCTGCAAAAGCCGACAAACGACGCGGGCTACGCCTTTCCAGGCGGGCATGTCGCGCTCGGGGAAACCAACGCGGAGACCCTTGTCCGCGAGTTCCGGGAGGAGATTGGCGCTCAAATCGCCGTCCGCGATTTGAAATGGGTGGCGGAGATTTTCTTTCCGTGGGGCGATAAGCCCTGTCATCAGATCTGCCTTTACTATCTCGTGGACATCCTGACGCCGGAGATTCCGAAGGAAGGTAGCTTTATCGCGAAGGAGCGGCTGGAGGGACGGGGATTCGACCTCGAATTTCACTGGGTTCCGTTTGACCGGCTGCATGAAATCGAGGTGTATCCCGCGAACGCCGGCGAGCTGCTCGGCCGGCTCAATGCGGGCGTGCAGCACTTCGTCTATAAAGAGGACGTGCCGGACAAATAAAAACACCCCCGCAAGGGCGGGGGTGTACGGTGACGTATACAACTTCGCGGCGGTGTTGCCGCCGTAGGAACCCCCGGCGAGGGGTTCCTACGCTTGTGTGACGCAAGGGGGGCGCGCGCTGCGACGCGCAATAAGGGACTCCGTCCCTTAACTCTGCCGCCTTCCAGCACCGGCGAGGCTCGCCGGACGCATGCGATACTTCGTATCGCAGCAGAATGCTTCGCATTCTCTTCCGCGACTTCGCAGCGGCACGATGCTGCTTAGCCGCGCTCGGGGCCGGTGACGGGCTCGTCGTAGTTGACGCCGAAGGTCTCGACTGTGACCTTCTCCATGACCTGATCCTCGCGGGGACGGTCCGACCAGTCGCGGGGGCTCGCGACGATCGCCTGTGCGACGTCGATGCCCTCGATGACCTTGCCGAAAGCGGCGTACTGGCCGTCGAGGTGCGGCGCGTCATCGACCATGATGAAGAACTGGCTGCCCGCGCTGTTCGGGCGCTGGCTTCTCGCCATCGAGAGCACACCGGTCGTGTGGCGCAGGTTGTTCTCGAAGCCGTTCATCGCGAACTCGCCCTTGATGCCGTAGCCCGGGCCGCCCATGCCGGTTCCCTCCGGGTCGCCGCCCTGAATCATAAAGCCGGGGATGACGCGGTGGAAAATTGTGCCGTCGTAAAAGCCCTTCTGAATCAAAGAGATGAAATTATTCACCGTGTTCGGGGCGATTTCGGGGTACAGCTCGGCCTTGATTGTGCCGCGGCTGGTTTCAATGGTAACAACAGGATTCTGCATGTCTGTGGACTCCTTTCTAAATTCGTCCCGCGCTGTGCAGCGATGGAAACAGCGCTGCGGTGGGGACGGCGTTCATTTTGAAGTATCCAATAGTATAACACAGATCATCTGAAATGGGAAGTGATTTTGCTTTGAAGCTGGTTTCTTGGAATGTCAACGGCCTGCGGGCCTGCATGGCGAAGGGCTTCGCCGAATTTTTGCAGGCGGAGAACCCGGACGTCATCTGCCTGCAGGAGACGAAAATGCAGAAGGAGCAGGCGGATTTCGACTTTCCGGGCTATACGGAATACTGGTTCTCCGCCGAAAAGAAGGGATATTCGGGCACGGCCGTGTTCACAAAGACGGAGCCGCTCTCGGTTTCGTACGGGATCGGCCTTGCGGAGGTCGACGCCGAGGGCCGCGTGATCTGCGCGGAGTACCCGGATTTCTACCTCGTCACGGTCTATACGCCGAACGCCCAGCGCGAGCTCGTGCGCATCGATTTCCGCATGGCGTTTGAGGATGCGTTCCGCGCCTACCTCGAAAAGCTGCATGAAAAAAAGCCGGTCATCGTCTGCGGCGATATGAACGTCGCGCACAGGATGATCGACCTCAAAAACGCCAAGGCGAACATCGGCAATGCCGGGTTCTCCTACGAAGAGCGCGGCAAGTTTTCCGAGCTGCTCGCGGCGGGCTTCAACGATTCGTTCCGCATGCTGTATCCGGATCAGACCGACGCGTATTCGTGGTGGTCGTACATGGGCAGAGCGCGGGAGAAGAACGTCGGCTGGCGCATCGATTATTTCCTCGTGACCGACGAGCTCAGGGAGCGCGTGGAGGACAGCCGTATCCTGAGCGAGGTGGCGGGCAGCGACCACTGCCCGGTGGAGCTGATTTTGAAATGATGCGGTACAGAGCGCTGAAAACGGAAAAACTGCTGCTCCAGCCCGCGGAAAACGGCTGGACGGCGGTGCATAAAAAATACAAGGATTACTACGGCGCGATCACCTGCGCAGCGGAGGCGGATGCTGTGCGCCTTTCGGCGGATTTCGGCGAAAACGCGGCGGAGCGCGCGGAAGCGGCCGAGGCCGCTTTGCGGGAGATCTTCGAAAATACCGCGGCGCAGCGCGTTTTGCTCGGCGATGCGGAAATCGCGCGCGAAGCATGGCGGAAGGCGGAGGACGCGCGCAATGCAGCGCTGCACAGAACGCGCGCGGATTACGCGAACGTGCTCGGCAGGCCGGTGCACTGTGTGATGGACCGCCCGCTCGGCTCCCGGCACCCGCGTTACCCCGATATGCTCTATACCGTCAATTACGGCTATGTGCCCGGCGTGATGGCCGGCGACGGCTCGGAGCAGGACGTGTACGTGCTCGGGCCGGCAGAGCCGCTCGAGACGTTCGACGGCGTTGTGCTCGCCGTCATCCACCGCTTCGACGACTGCGAGGACAAATGGGTCGTCGCCGCGGCGGGCGCGCGGTACACGGCGGCGGAGATCCGCGCGGCCGTCGCGTTTCAGGAAAAATACTATAAAAGCGAGCTGATTCTGTGATGTGCGCGGCGCGGAATCGGGCTGTATGGGAGGCGAAGCAGTGAAGCAGGAGAAAATCACGGGGATCCGCAGGGAATTTTTTTCCGAGCTTGCGCAGCGGTATCTGACGGAGG
>URQJ01000183.1 GCA_900549945.1 uncultured Oscillospiraceae bacterium | reverse complement strand
AAACGAGCTTTCAGCCTGCGCCAATGTGAAGCGCGAGGCGGAGGAGGCCATTGAGGCCGGCCGCCGCGCGCAGAGCCTTGCGGAATCGGTGCTCGGCGCGCTGGACAGCGCCGAAGGCTGGGGCACGTGGGATCTGGTCGGCGGCGGGCTCGTGACGGACTTCATCAAGCACGACCGGATCGACAGCGCGCAGGAGCAGATCGAAATGCTGCAGGTGCAGCTGCGCCGTTTCAGCGCCGAGCTTTCGGACGTCAAGGTATTCGCCGATATGCAGGTGTGCGCGGACGGCTTCCTGCGCTTTGCCGACTTCTTTTTCGACGACTTTGTTTCGGCATGGATGGTGCTCGACCGCGTGGGCCGTTCGAAGGCGCAGGTGGAGCAGGTGCGGAAGCAGATCGCCGAGGCGTTGAAGCGCCTCAGCGCGATGCTGGACGAAACAGAGCGCACGGCCCTGCGCCTGCGCGGGGAGCTGGACGCGCTCGTACTCGGCTGATATATGGGAAATAAACGGCGCCCGCCATGCAGAGCGCGCGGCGGGCCGGGAAATCTTTTGGGAGGATAAAATGATCACAAGACTTTTAAGGCCGGAGGAAAGCTGGCGCTGGGATCAGGTGATGGCCGTCGCTTTCGAGGGCAATTTCGACATCGAAAAGGCCGAGACGGAGGCGCAGCGCGAAAAGACGGCGGAGGAAAAGCGCGAGCAGGCGCGCAACCGCTGCTTCGGCTCGTTTTCGGACGACGAAAAAATCCTGTACGGCTGTGTGAACAGCCGGGAATATACCTGCCGCTTCGACGGCGGGACATACAAGCTCGGCGGCGTGGGCGGCGTTTCCACGCTGCCGCCGTACCGCAGAAAGGGCGCGATCCGCGCGAGCATCACGGCCTCGCTGCGCGATATGTACGAAAACGGCTTCACGTTTTCCTATCTGTTCCCGTTCAGCACGCAGTATTACCGCAAATTCGGCTATGAGGCCGCGGCCGAGGCGCGCGAGTGGACGCTGCCGCTTTCGGCGCTCCGCCCGAAGGACGTCGGCGGCACGGTGGAGCAGATCTTCCCGGGCGGCGATTTTTCCCCGCTGCTCGAGGTGCACAGCGCCTGCTTTGCGGACTGCAACATGTCCGTCGTGCGCGATCGGTACGACGCCGGCCTCGAAAAGGCGAATCTGATGGATGAGCAGCGTTACGTCTATGTGTGGCGCTGCGACGCGGGCACACCGCGCGGCGTGATGATCGCGCACAAGAAGCAGACGCCGGAGGGCGCCGTGCTCGACTGCTGCCACACCTTCGGCGCGGGCAACGAAAACGACTTCCTGTTCTGCGACATGGAGGCCCTCTCCGGCCTGCTGTTCTTTGCGAAATCGGCCTTTTCGGCGGATTACGACAAGATCCGCTTCATGACGCGCCGCGAGATCGACCTCTCCGCGCTCGTCGGCGAGAACAACGAAGCGGCCTGCCGCATGTTCTGGAACGGCATGCTGCGCGTCGTCGATGTGCGCCGCGTGCTGGAAAACTGCCGCTGCCGCGGCGCAGGCTGCGTGCGCATCGCGGTGGAGGATGCGATTCTCCCCGAAAATACCGGCACATGGAAGCTGACTTTTGCACCGAACAGCGCAAATCTTGTGGAAAAAACGGAGGAGCAGCCCGACGCTTCCCTGACGATCAACGCGTTTTCGGCGCTGATCTGCGGCGCGCGCGACACACAGTCTCTTGCGTGGATGCCGGACGTTGCCGTGCACAATACGGCGGCGCCGTTCGGCGGCGTGTTTTACGCGAAGCCGTGCTTCATGCTGGATTTGTTCTGAGCCCCGGCACGCGCGGCAAAATGATAGATACGGCAAAGGCCGGAGCGGGAAATTCCCGGCTCCGGCCTCGTTGTATTCCGGCGGCTTTCAGCGCGCCTAGGAGAGATTCAGCTTCTTTTTGAGAAAATAGCGGCACAGGAAGAACTGAGCGGCGAGCAGCCCGGCGGTCAGCAGCGCGCTGAGCGCTGCGTTGAGCGCCAGCGTGTCCTGCAAAATACGGATTCCTGTGCCTGCGGCGCTGAGCATGGAGATCGTGACCGGGATCGCGACGACCTGCGAAAGGAAGCTGACCGCAAAATTCATGCCGATATAAATGCCGATGGAGGCGAGGAGCTTGTGCCTGCCGCAGGACTGCCCGATGCTGACGGCGCTGTACGCCTGCAGGATGCCGTAGGCGGCGTGAATGGGCGCGAAAAGCAGAAACTGCACGCAGTACGCGCCCAGCGAGGGGTGCGACACGATGGTGCGCACGATGCCCTCCGGGAACAGTCGGAGCATGTCGAGCGTGCTGTGCAGGTCGAAGGTCATGAAGAACAGCACGCCGAGCGCGGCCGCAAAAACCGCCGTCGCGATCTGCCAGATCAGCGCGACGAGGAGCTTTGAAAGGATAATCAGCTCGGTTTTGACCGGCAGCGTAAACGTCAGGTAGCCCTCGTCGGTCGCCGTGCTGCGGTAGAAGCGAATCGCCGAAAACAGCACTGGGCAGAAGAACAGCGTGAATATGGCGAGCACCGTGAGGATGCAGAGCACAAAGACGGCGCCTGCGGAGAGGAGCTTCGCAAATTCCAGATTCGTGCTGCTCAGAAACAGGAGGCTGGAGATCGAGAGACGGTCGATGACGAGCAGCGCGGCAAAGATGCCGTAGGCGGAGAGGAACAGCCGCGCCGTCGCCCGAAATTCGTATTTCATCAGTTTTACCAGCATCGGAACACCTCCCGAAACAGCTCGTCCACGCTCTTTCCGTAATTTTTGTGGATTTCCTCCACGCCGGAGGCCAGCACGACCTGCCCGTTCCGGATGAAAACGACGTCGTCCAAAATGCGCTCGATGTCCCAGATCAGGTGCGTGGAGAGCAAAATCGTCGCGCCGCGCTCGTAGTTTTTGAGGATCGTATTCAGTATGTAGTCCCGCGCAGCGGGATCCACGCCGCCGATCGGTTCATCGAGAAGGTAGAGGCGCGCGGCGCGGCTCATGACCAAAATGAGCTGCACCTTTTCGAGCGTGCCCTTGCTCAATGTGCCGAGCCTCTGCTTCGGGTCGATTTGCAGGCTGCGCAGCATTTCTTCGGCGCGCTCGGGGTGAAAGTCGTCGTAAAAATCCTGAAAGAGCGCGACCGCGTCCGACACGCGCATCCAGCGATTCAAATAGGTGCGCTCCGGCAGATAGGAGACGATGCGCTTTGTCTCCGGGCCGGACAGCATCCCGCCGATGCGCACCTCGCCGGCCGTCGGCGTAAGCAGACCGTTTGCGAGCTTGATCAGCGTGCTTTTGCCCGAGCCGTTCGGCCCGAGCAGGCCCACGATGCGCCCGGGCATGACCGAAAGCGTCAGCCCGTTCAGCGCAGGAAAGGCGCCGTACTGCTTGCAGAGCCCTCTGCATTCAAGAATCGGCATCATAATAAATCCCCCTGTTTTCCGGCAGCCGCACAGTGCCGGGCAGCCGCCTGCCGCGGCGCCGGCGAGCCGCGTAAAGGCCGCCCTTTTCAATCCCTTTTTTCAAACTTTCTGTCTCCTAAGATAATATAAACGCACGGGCTTGTCAACGCTTTGGCCGGGTCTTAAAGGATTTGTAAGCTTTCCGACCAAAACGGGAAAGCAAAAGCGGCGCCCTCTGCCAGAGAAGGCGCCGCCGCAGGATCATTCGGTTTCTAGGTGTACGAGGTGCGCGATGCCCGGAATGCTCTCGCCCTGCTGGGAGGAGGTTGTGGACATCAGCGCGCCGGTCGCCATGAACAGGATGCTGTGCAGCTCGCCGCGCGCCATGCGGTTTAGGATGTGCCCGCACAGCACACTGGCGGAGCAGCCGCAGCCCGAGCCGCCTGCATGCGCGTCCTGCTCGTCACCGAAAATCAGGCTGCCGCAGTCCGAGTAGACCGGGGACAGGTCGATGCTGTCGCCGCGCAGCAGCGTCAGCAGAAGGTCCGCACCGATGTGACCGAGGTCGCCGGTAACGATGCAGTCAAAGTCCCGCGGCTGTGCGCCGAGATCCTCCAGCAGCGCGGAAAGGGTGTCGGCAGCAGCGG
>URQJ01000182.1 GCA_900549945.1 uncultured Oscillospiraceae bacterium | reverse complement strand
CCGATCTCGAGTGCGTGTGCAGGTCGTACCGGTAGCGCCGCATCGCCGTCACTCCGCGAGCGCCGCCGCGATTTGCAGCGCCGTCTCGTAGGCGGGCAGCGACGCCGCATACACCGCGACCTCCTGCTGGTTCGCGCGGGCGCGCGCCTCTTCGTCGAGCACGGCGTCCTCCACCAGCACGATCGCCGAAACGTCCGCGAGCGTCGCGACCGCGATCGCGTTGATGTTGCCCATCACGGTCAGCCACACATCGTCGGCCTTCGCGCGGCCCATCACCCAGCTCAAAAGGTCGCCGCAGTAGCAGCCGAGCGCCTCGCGGTCCGCGCCGCCGCTCTCCGTCAAAAGTTTCCAGCCGAGCTTTTCGGCCAGCACATCGATTCGCATGTTCACACCGTTCCTTTCCGGCGCCGGGCGCCGTCATTCCGCGTTGTTCGGGTAAATGCCGCCGTCGAGCTTCGCGATCGTATCCGCAAAGCGCTGGATCTCCTTGCGCAGGATGAAGATGCAGTCCTCCTTGCGGCAGTTGCCGCGCACCACGTCCTCCGCAAACGCGCGGCAGGTCGGCGCGCCGCACGCGCCGCAGTCGAGCCCGGGCAGCGACTGCTCCACGCCGTCGATCTCGACCATCATCTGCATCGCGCGGCCGATGTCGTCCGAAAGCGTCAGCACATTTGAAAACTCCAGCTCGCCGCTCCAGTTCATCTCCCGCGGCACCGGGGCGTTCTGCTCGAGGTGGCTCTGCGAAACCGGCAGGTACCGGCGCAGGCGCTGCAAGCGCGCGATCGCCACATACGGGTTTTCGACGCACAGCACGCCGCCGACGCAGCCGCCTGAGCAGGCGTTCAGCTCGATAAAATCGAGCTCGCCGATGCGCTCGTCCTCGATCTCCTCCAAAACGCGGATGACGTTCTCGATGCCGTCCGCCGCGAGGTATTTTTCCTTCAGCAGCGCCGAAGATTCGCCGCCCGACGACGCCCAGCTCACACCGAGGATGCCCGAGCTCGAGAGCGGCTCCACGGCCTCCGGGCTGAGCTTATCCATGCGGTTTGAAAGCTGCGGGAAGATCTCGCTGATCGCGATCGCGCCGTCCACCTTCGACCGCTCGATGCCGATCGGCATGCGGATGTCCGTCACCTTCGCCGGGCACGGCGTGATGAAGAAGCAGCCGATCTTTTCCTCCGGCAGGCCGGTTTTCTCTTTGGCCCGCTGCTTTGCGATCGTCGCGGCCGTCTCCATCGGGGAGAGCAGCGGCAGCACGTGGTCGCACAGGTCGGGGAACCGCACGCGGATCAGGCGCACGATCGCCGGGCAGGCCGAGCTGATGACGGGCCGCTTGAGCGCGCCCGCGTCCATCAGGCGGCGCGTCGCCTCACTGACAAGCTCCGCCGCGCCCGCGACCTCGACGACGTCGTCGAAACCGAGCTTTTTCAGGCCGGTCAGCACGTAGTCCTGATCGTCTAAGTTGTTGAACTGCCCGTAGAGCGACGGCGCGGGCAGCGCGATGTTGTATGTAAAATTCTCGAGCATCGAAAGATGGTCGTGCTTTGCGCGCTTCGCGTGGTGCGGGCAGATTCGGATGCACTCGCCGCAGTCGATGCAGCGCTCGCTCGTGATGACCGCCTTGCCGTTCCGCACGCGGATCGCCTCGGTCGGGCAGCGCTTGATGCAGTTCGTGCAGCCGACGCACTTGCCCTCATCCAGCGTGACCGAGTGGAAAAAGATTCCCATCGCCTACGCCTCCTCATTCATTCAGTAATCGCCGCTTACGGCTTCGTGCTCTGCGCATAGACGACCATCCGCAGCGTCGTGCCCTCGCCGACGACGGAGTCGATCGTCATCTCATCGGAGTATTTTTTCATGTTCGGCAGGCCCATGCCGGCGCCGAAGCCAAGCGAGCGCACGTTGTCCGGCGCGGTGGACCAGCCCTCCTGCATGGCCTTGTTCACGTCTGCGATGCCGGGGCCGTGGTCGGTGAGAACGATCACCACCTTGTCCGTGTCCACATCGACGGCCGCCTCGCCGCCGCCCGCGTGAATGACCATGTTGATCTCGCCCTCGTACATCGCAATCGCGACGCGGCGGATCGCCGTCGGGTTGTAGCCGAGCTTCTTGAGCTTGTGCTTCACATCGCCCGAGGCCTCGCCCGCGCGGGTAAAATCATCTCCGGGGACTGAATAGCGGAGCTGCAGCATACTCATGATACGTCGCACCCGCCTCTCAGCCCGTTTTCAAAAAGGAGCCCGCACGCCGTGAACATGCGGTAGGGCGTCGCGAGGATCGTGATGTCCTTCTGCTCCGCGAGGCTCAGAACCGGCTGGTCCGGCCGCTTGCCGCGCACGAAGATGATGCAGTGCATGTCCATCATCTCCGCCGTGCGCACCACCTGCGGGTTCACAAGGCCCGTCAAAAGCACGGATTGGTCCTTGACGAACGCGAGCACATCGCTCATCATGTCGCTGCCGCACGCCATCTTGACCTCCTCCTCCAGATTTCCCTCGACCAGAATTTCAGCCTTTAAAATACCGATGATGTCCTGTACCTTCATAATCTAACAATCACCCTTTCACCGTGTTTCGGAGCGCCTGTGCCCTGCACCCGCTGATATTGCCTCCCATTATACACAATATATGCAAAAAAAGCAACGCAGATCAAAAATTTTCAATGGTTTTCATAACTGCGGGGCGGCAGGCCCGCTTCTGCCGCCCCAAGCTGTTGACGACCGGCGGACACGCGCGCCCCCGTGTGCGCCGGTCGAGCACCGTTTTCAAAAAGGATGTGCTGTTTTCCTGACAAAAACACATGTATCTCCTATAAAAACAAATTTCTTCTTGACTTTTCCCTTTTTGCGTGTATATAATAAAACAAAACTTCATCGCGCTAAATTGCTGCGTGAAGCCCGAACAAAACCAGAAAGGAAGATCTTACTATGAATCGCGTGTACAACTTCTCAGCCGGCCCCTCGATGCTGCCGGAGAGCGTCCTCAGAAAAGCTGCGGCGGAAATGCTCGATTACGAGGGCAGCGGACAGTCCGTCATGGAGATGTCGCACCGATCTAAGGTCTACGACGGCATCATCAAGGGCGCGGAGCAGCTTCTGCGCGAGGTGATGCAGATTCCCGATAACTATAAGGTTCTCTTCTTGCAGGGCGGCGCTTCCTCGCAGTTCGCGATGGTCCCGCTCAACCTGATGACGAAGAGCCGCAAGGCCGACTACGTGCTCTCCGGCCAGTTTTCGACGAAAGCCTACAAGGAGGCCTGCCGCTTCGGCGACTGCAAGGCCGTCGCCTCCTCGAAGGACGACAACTTCAGCCGCATCCCGGCGCTCGACAAAAATGAGTTCCGCCCCGACGCGGACTACTTCCACATCTGCATGAACAACACGATCTACGGCACCGTGTTCCAGAAGCTGCCCGACACCGGCGGCGTGCCGCTCGTCGCGGACATTTCCTCCTGTATTCTGAGCCGCCCGATCGACGTCTCGAAATTCGGCCTTTTGTACGCTGGCGCGCAGAAAAACGTGGCCCCGGCGGGTCTCACGATCGTCATCGTCCGCGAGGATCTGATCGGCGAGCCGCAGCCGGGCACGCCGTCGATGTTCACCTACAGCCTGCACGCAGAAAACGACAGCATGTACAACACGCCGCCGTGCTACTCGATTTACATGTGCGGGCTCGTGCTCGAATGGATCAAAAACGAGATCGGCGGGCTCGAAAACATGGAGAAGCGCAACGTCGAAAAGGCGGGCCTGCTCTACGATTTCCTCGATCGCTCGAAGCGCTTCAAGGGCTGCGCCGAAAAGGACAGCCGCTCGATCATGAACGTCACGTTCGTCACCGGCGACAAGGACCTCGACGCGAAGTTCGTCAAAGAGGCCGCCGATGCGGGCTTTGTCAACCTCAAGGGCCACCGCAGCGTCGGCGGCATGCGCGCGTCGATCTACAACGCGATGCCGCGCGAGGGCGTCGAAAAGCT
Source organism: uncultured Oscillospiraceae bacterium (assembly GCA_900549945.1). Classification (GTDB taxonomy): domain Bacteria; phylum Bacillota; class Clostridia; order Oscillospirales; family Acutalibacteraceae; genus Hominenteromicrobium. The sequence goes on along the minus strand of URQJ01000182.1, from coordinate 76 downwards.
CGTCGAATTCATGGAAAAATTTGAAAAGATCGGAAGAGCGTCGTGTAGGGAAAGAGTGTAGATCTCGGTGGTCGCC
>URQJ01000181.1 GCA_900549945.1 uncultured Oscillospiraceae bacterium | reverse complement strand
CGGAGGAACCCCCCGGGCCGCATGGCGCAGAGCACGGCATTCGAGCGCGCCCGCCGGGCACAAGCCGCACCGCACAAAGAATTTTTTATCCCGTACAGTTTACACCGTGCGGGCCGCTTTGTACAGTCTGAAAAACAGAAAAAAGGGCCGCCGAAGCCGCCCTTTTTTTATGGATTTTTCCGCAATATGTACGGTTTTACATCTTCGCGATTTCGTCAGCCCACGCGAGCGCCTTCTTGATGTCCTCATCCGTCGGCATGCCCTTCTTGAAGAAGCCGCCCTTCACAGCGATGCCCAGCGGCTTGCCGTACGTTTCAACGCCGTTTGCCTTCATCGCGGCGATGATGCCGTCGAGGCCGTCAGTGCTGCCGCTGCCGTTCAGAACATAAAACGCGACGCCCTTCGTTCTCGTCGGGTTAAGGTCCTTGCAGAAATGATCGACCGGGCCCGGGAGCTTGCCGTTCATCTCGACGCCGATGAAAACGACCTTCTCGCCCTCGCAGGGGTAAGCCGGGGGAATCTGATCACATACGCACTGCATGACTCTGCCGATTTCCGATGCGATCGGCTGTACGCTGCCGCTCTTCGAATAGTGAAGTGACTTTGCTTTCATTTTAAACTTTGCCTCCTGTAAATTCGCGGGCCGCACAGCCCGTGCACTCAAAATATCATTATCGTTAATTATAGCATATTTTCAGGATAAGATATAAATAAAATGTTAACTTTTTAAGTTTTCGAAAGAAATTCGTAAGGAATTCTTTTCCTGCGGTGTTCTGCGCCTCCTGCGGCTAAAATTTCGCCCGCATTGCCGCTCGTCCGGCGCTTCCTACACAAATTATTTAATTTTTCACTACCTTTCTCTTGTAAATTAGGAAAAATCATACTATAATGACACCATATCCAACGCAAAAAAACGGACTGAAGGCACCGCGTAAAGCCCGCGCCGCGCGCCTTCTGCCGGATATGCGGTGAAACAACAGCAAGCCGCGGGCATGCCGGCCGCAGGGCTGGCAGGATTTTCAGCCATAAAACGGGAGGTGATTTTTTGGCTAAAGACACGCTGGACGCCGTGAAAAACGCGGAACAGGGTGCGGAAAAGATTTTGGAGAACGCCGCGCACCGCTGCGCCGCCATCCGCGCCGACGCAAAGGGAAAGGCCGGCGCTCTGCGCGCAGAGCGCCTCGAAAGGGCGCACGAGACCTGCGCGCGGCTGAAAAGCGAGGCGCAGGCCGACGCAGAGGCCTGCGCGCGAAAGGCGGAGGAGGAAACCGCCGCCGACGCAGAGCAGCTTCGCCGGCAGGCGCAGGAAAACAGCGCCGCAGCTATCCGCGCGATTCTCAACAGAATCATCGGATGACCGGCGCAAAACGAAAGGAGGGGTCGCAGTATGGCGGTCATGCCCATGCAGCGCATCAGCATCTACGCGCTGAAAAACCGTCGAAAACAGATCCTTGAACTGATCCAGCGGCGCGGCGCCGTCGAGATCGAGGCCGGAGAGGCGGACGAAACCGTTTTCCGGCAGACCGACACCGCCCCCGCAAGAGCAAGATTCGAAAACAACACAGCCAGCCTGCACGCCGCGCTCGAGGCGCTGGACAAGCTCGCGCCGGAGCGCAAATCCATGCTTGCCGCGCTCGAGGGACGCACGCCGATCGCGCTCTCCCGCTACGAGGAGACGGCAGTCGCCGCAGGCGAGGCACTGAAGGCGGCCTCGCGCATCAACGTGCTGTGGAAGAAATGCGCGGACAACCGCGCCGAAATCCTGCGGCTCGAAACGCAGCTCCGCATGCTGGAGCCGTGGATGAAGCTCGATATCCCGATGCGCACAATCGGCACGGCCTCGACCGCGGTGTTCATCGGCTCTTTCCCTACCGCCTACACGGAGGAGGCGCTGCGCGCGAAAATCGCCGAGGGCGCGCCCGATATAGACGGCGTCGCGGTGGAGATTCTGAGCGCCGGCGCGCAGCAGACCTGCGCCTTCTTCCTGTGCCACGCCTCCGCGGGGCCAAAGCTCGAAGCGTACCTGCGCTCGATCGGCCTGACCTATCCGGCGGAGCCGAGCAAGCAGCCGCCGAAGGAGCGCGCTGAAATGCTTCAAGCGCGCATTGAGGCGCTGCGCGCGGAGATCGGCGAGGCGGAGGCAGAGATTCGGACGCATGCGGACCGGCGCACCGATTTCCGCTACACCATCGACTATTTTTCGATGCGCATCGAGAAATACGACGTGCTCGGCAGCCTGTGGCAGAGCGCGCACGTGTTCGTTGTCACGGGGTATATCCCCGCGGAAAATGCGGCGGCGCTCGAAGCGGAGCTCACGGCGCAGTTCGGCGCCTTCGTCGAGCTGGAAGCGCCCGGCGAGGACGAGGACGTGCCCGTAAAGCTCAAAAACAACGCGTTTTCGGCGCCCGTCGAAAGCGTGATCGAAAGCTACAGCATGCCGGGCAAAAAGGAGATCGACCCCAGCACGCTCATGGCGGTCTTTTACTACGTTCTATTCGGCATGATGCTCTCCGACGCGGGCTACGGCCTCCTCATGGTCATCGGCTGCGGCATCGCGCTCGCGAAATTCAAAAACATGGAGGCTGGCCTCAAGAAATCGCTGAAAATGTTCCTGTACTGCGGCATCTCAACCGTGTTCTGGGGCGCAATGTTCGGCAGCTTCTTCGGCGACGCGGTCGCCGTCATCGGCAAAACATTTTTCAACGCCGACGTTTCTTTGCCGGCTGTGTGGTTCGCCCCGCTCGACGACCCGATGCGGCTCCTGCTATTCTCGTTCCTCGTCGGCATTCTCCATTTGTTCGCCGGCCTCGGCGCGCAGTTTTACCAGCTCGTGCGGCAGGGGCTTTGGAAGGACGCCGTCTTTGACGTCGTTTTCTGGTACATGCTCGTCGGCGGCGGGGTCGTCTACCTGCTTTCGATGCAGATGTTCACCGACATGGTCGCGCTTTCGTTTACGCTGCCGGCCATTGCGGGCACGATCGGTGCCGCTGCCGCCGGCATCGGCGCGGTCGGCATCGTCTGCACGTCGGGGCGCAGCTCCAAGAGCTTCGGAAAGCGGTTTTTAAAGGGCCTCTACGGTCTGTACGGCGTCTCGGGCTATTTGAGCGACATTCTCTCCTACTCGAGACTGCTCGCGCTCGGCCTTGCGACGGGCGTCATCGCCTCGGTGTTCAACCAGATGGGCGCGATGGCCGGCAGCGGCCCTCTCGGCGCAGCCGTATTCATTCTGGCCTTTGTGATCGGGCACACGCTGAACCTCGGCATCAACGTGCTCGGCGCATACGTACACACAAACCGCTTGCAGTTTGTCGAATTTTTCGGCAAGTTTTTCGAGGGCGGCGGCCGCAAATTCACGCCGTTTGCCGCAAGGACAAAATATTTTAAAATCACGGAGGAAAAGTAAAATGGAAAACTTTGATCTCAATTCGCTCGGTATCGTTCTCGCACTGACCGGCGCCGTCCTCGCCGCTCTGCTCGGCGGCATCGGCTCCGCTATCGGCGTCGGCATTGCCGGCCAGGCCGCAGCAGGCGTTCTCACCGAGAACCCCTCCCTGTTCGGCAAGGTGCTGATCCTCCAGCTTCTCCCGGGCACGCAGGGCATCTACGGCCTTCTGATCGCCTTCCTCACGCTGACGAACATCGGCATTCTGGGCGGCACCGCCGACATTTCGTTCGCTAAAGGCCTGCTCTATCTCGCGGCCTGCATGCCGATGGCGATCGTGGGCCTGATCTCCGCAAAGCAGCAGGCCAGAGCCTCTATCGCCTCGATCTCGCTGCTCGCAAAGCGCCCCGACCAGTTCGGCAAGGCGATGATCCTCCCCGCGATGGTCGAGACCTACGCCGTTCTGGCTCTGCTCGTCTCCCTGCTTTCCGTCGCGAACATCGGCGGCATCGCGATTTAAAGGAGCGGGCTATGGCTACAGGACTGGACAGGATCTTGGAACAGATCCGCGCGGACGCCGAGCAGAAGGCCGGCGACGCGGTCGCTGCTGCCGAGCAGGAGGCCGAGGCGCTGCTGCAAAAAGCCGCGCTCGAGGCGGAGGCTGAAGCCGCGGAAATCGAGGCCGCAGGCGCGGCAGAGGCC
>URQJ01000180.1 GCA_900549945.1 uncultured Oscillospiraceae bacterium | reverse complement strand
GCGAATGGCACCAGCGGCAGGAAAGCGGACAGCCCTTTAAAAAGACGGTGGTGCGGATCCCGGGGCCGTCGTGTGTGGAAAAGCTGTCCATATCCAGAATGAGGCCTTGCTCGCACATTGAAAATTCCTCCCCTGTCCCGTGCCGGCGGGCACGGGCGCTTGTTTTCTCCATTAAACCGCAGGGTGCCGCACCGCGCAATGCACGCTTTTTTCGATGGGGCGGATATTTTGCGCGCGGCGGATGGGCGGTTTTTCTGATGATGGGCAGAATGCCGCTTTTGAGGCGGCGCGCGCTGAAAATCCCCCGCCCGGCAGATGCGCGGTGTAGGACAGGGGGGATGCGGAATAAGAAGGCGGCTCTGCGGCTTTTGAGACGGCGCAAAAAAAATAAAGAAGGCCGCAGGGCGGGATACGCGGTGTATCCGCCCTGCGGCCTTCTGTTTTAAAGACGTTACCGCGCCATGCGGTAGATCGCCATGATGTCCTCTTTTTGGAGCACCTTGAACAGCCCGATTGTCCGGCGGCCGAAATAGGTGCATTTTTCGGCCATTTCCTCAATCTGCGCGTCGGTGAGGTTCCCGACGCCGAGCTCGCGGATATTGGTCGGCATATGGATGGAGCGGTAGAAGCTCTCCATCGCCTCGATGCCCTTGAGTGCCGTCGCTTTCGGGTCGCTTTCGGGCGCGATGCCGAACACGTTCTGCGCGAACTGCGCGAAGCGCGCGGGTTTCTCGCCGAGCACGTAGCGCGCCCAGCTGCCCCAGATCGCCGCGAGGCCCGCGCCGTGCGCGACGCCGAACATGCCGCTGAGCTCCATCTCGATCTGGTGGCTGGCCCAGTCACCGTTCGGGCCGCCGCAGCACATCAGGCTGTTGTGCGCGAGGCTGCCGGCCCACATGACCTCTGCACGGGCCTTGTAGTCGGTGGGGTTGTCCCGCAGCACTGCGCCGCAGTGCAGCACGGTGCGGATCACCGATTCCGCCATGCCGTCCGTGACGGCCAGCGTCTCGTCCTGCACGAAATAGCGCTCCATGATGTGCATCATGATGTCCGTCACGCCGCAGGCCGTCTGGTAAGCGGGCAGCGTGTAGGTCAGCTCGGGGTTCATCACCGCGAATTTGCAGCGGCAGACGCTGTTGTTGTACCCGCGCTTGAGCTCGCCCTCGTCCTTGGTGATGACCGTGGAATCGCTCATCTCGCTGCCGGCCGCCGCGATGGTGAGCACGCAGCCGACGGGCAGGCAGGCTGCCGCCGTGTTTTTGCGGTCGAAAAGATCCCACACGTCGAAGTCGTTTGCGACGCCGTAGCCGATGGCCTTCGAGGAATCGATGACGCTGCCGCCGCCGACGGCGAGGATGAAATCGACGCCCTCCCGGCGGCAGAGCTCGATGCCCTCGTAGACGAGGGAGAGCCGCGGGTTCGGCACAACGCCGCCGAGCGAAATGTAGGCGACGCCGGCCGCGTCCAGCGAGGCGTAGATCCGGTCGAGCAGGCCGCTTTTTTTGGCGCTCCCGCCGCCGAAGTGCACGAGCACCTTGCGGCAGTTCTGCGCCTTTACGAGCGCGCCGACCTCATTTTCCGTCCCCTTGCCGAATACGACCTTTGTGGGGGTGTGAAACACGAAATTGTTCATGTGCGTTCCTCCTTGCAAAATGGTGTGAAATCTGCGTTCCGTTCAATCCGATTATAAGGCGCGCCGCACGGCTTTGCAAGACGCATTTTTTCAGGCGAGGCGCATTTTCTCAGAAAGCGGGGCGCGGAGAGCGGGCGGCGCCCGCAAGCCCGTGAAAAAAACCGCGCCGGGGATGGAAAAATGCCGGCCGCTGTGCTAGAATAAAAGGCAAAGACAGAGAAAGGGTGACGGAAGATGGTATTGGAAAGAGTGACGCCGGAAAGCGTCGGCATTCATTCAAAAGGAATTCTGGATTTTATAGACCTCGCCGAGCGGCGCGGCCTCGAGCTGCACAGCATGATGCTGCTGCGGCACGGCAAGGTGTGCGCAGAGGGCTGGTGGAAGCCGTACAACCCGGCGTCGCCGCACATGATGTTTTCGTTCACAAAGGCGCTGACCTCCACGGCGGTCGGCTTTGCGGTGCAGGAGGGAAAGCTCGCGCTCACCGACCGGCTGTGCGACCTGTTCCCGGACAAGCTGCCCGAAAACCCGAGCGAGAATCTGCGGCTGTGCACGGTGCGGGACCTTCTGACGATGACCTGCGGGCATGCGACGGAGATCAACACGTTCGACGTTGCGCAGCCGGACTGGGTGCGGAATTTCCTCTCGCACGAATTCAAATACAAGCCGGGCACGTGCTTTATGTACAACACGGCCGGCACGAACATGCTCTGCGCCGCGCTGAAGCGGCGCACCGGCGAGGATCTGTTTGCGTACCTCACGCCGCGTCTGTTCGAGCCGCTCGGTATTTCGGACGTCGAGTGCTTCCGCCTGCCCGACGGCGTGGAGATGGGCGGCGCGGGCAGCCGCCTGCGGACCGAGGACATGGCGCGCTTCATCCTGTTCGCGGCGCAGCGCGGCCGCTGGGCGGACAGGCAGCTGCTCGACCCCGCGTGGTTCGAGCTCGCGACCTCGAAGGCGGTTGAGACGCTGAGTCCGGTCAACGACCCCGATACACCGGACTGGCGCTGCGGCTACGGCTTCCAGTTCTGGCGCTGCGTGCCGGAGCACGTTGTGCGCGCGGACGGCGCCTTCGGGCAGTACGGCGTGATCTTCGAGGAGAAGGACACGATCTTGATTTTGCAGAGCGCCTCCGCGCGGCAGCAGGACCAGCTCACCTGCGCGTGGGAGACGATTTTGCCGGCGATCACGGACGAGGCTTCGCTGCCGGAAAGCCCGGTGGCGCACGTGCTGCGCCACCGGCTCGAGCGGGCGGAGATCCAGCCGATGCTCTCGATGCGCAATCGTGCGGCGGAAATGCAGGCCGGCGGGAAGCGCTTCGTGCCGGAAAAGGCGATGCCGGGCCTTGCCGATCTCATCGGCGGCATCTGGATCGTCGCGCCGCAGGGCGGGAAAACGCAGGCCCTGCGCCTCGATTTTTTGGATGACAAGGCCGTGCTGACCGCCGAGCAGGATAACGGCGTGTTCTCGGTGGACATTGGACTCGAGAGCCATTTTGCAATGTCCGCGCTCTGCGGCAGGACGTACGGCGCGGTCGGGCGCTGGCGCACGGACACGTGCTTCGAGGCGGAAATCCGCTGTGCGGAATCCGTCGGCGGCAAGCGCATGCTGTTCGGCTTCGACGGCGGCAGCCTGACGCTGCACTGCGAGTCTACACTGCCGCTTTCGGGCGGAATTGCCGAAAAGGGCCCGGCGGCCTATGCGCTTTCGGCGGAATAAATCGGCTGCGGCGCGGCCGCGAGAAAACGGATGAGGTGCCGCCGGCTGCTGAAGAGTGAAATAGAAAAAAGAGGAAGCGTGCGGAAATTCCGTACGCTTCCTCTTTTATAATGGGATCCGAACGATCCGCAATGATTTTTTAAAATGGGCGGGCACCGTGCGTGCCTTAAACAAACTGGCTCGGGTTCACGCGCGTTCCGTTCTGGTAGACCTCGAAGTGGAGGTGGTTGCCGGTCGAGTTTCCGGTGCTGCCGACATAGCCGATGATGTCGCCCTTGTTGACCCACTGGCCTTCATAGGCGGCGACGGAGCTCATGTGCGCGTACAGCGTGGAGTACGTGGAGTCGTGATAGATCGCAACGTAGTAGCCCCACGAATCACCCCAGGAGTCGTAGTTGTTCGCTACCATGACCTTACCGGAGCGGGAAGCCACAATCGGCGTGCCCTCGGGGGCGCCGATGTCGAGGCCCTTGTGGCCGTTGTTGCCGAAATACTGCGTGATGCTGCTGTGTCCGTAGCCCGGAAGCGGCCACTGGAAGCTCTCGCTCGAGTCGTAGCTCGGCGGGGCGCTCGGCACCGGGGTGGGCGTCGGGGTCGGCTTCACGGTCGGCACCGGGGTGGGGGTCGGCGTCGGCTTTGCCTCGGGTACCGGGGTTGGTGTCGGCGTGGGAAGCGGGTTGCCGCTCTCGTCGTATTCCGTGTCCGGAACCGGTGTCGGCGTCGGGGTGGGTTCGGCCTCA
>URQJ01000179.1 GCA_900549945.1 uncultured Oscillospiraceae bacterium | reverse complement strand
GCGGATGTCCGGCTGTGAAAAGCCGGTGATGAGCGTGGCGGGCAGCGGCAATCAGGGGCTGACCGCGACCCTGCCGGTCATCGTGGTGGCAGAGCAGGGGCCGCAGGCGTTTCGGGAAAAAAAGCGCAGGGCGCTGGCGCTGAGCATTTTGGTCACGGTGCATGCCAAGGCGTTTTTGGGGAAGCTCTCCGTGCTGTGCGGCTGCTCCATCGCGGCGGCGATCGGCGTGACCGCGGCCGTGGTTTACCTGTACGGCGGCACGCTGGAGCAGGCGGAACTTGGGATCAAGACGATGACGGCGGATATTTCCGGCATGATCTGCGACGGGGCAAAGCCGGGTTGCGCGCTGAAAATCGCCACGTCGGTGAGCGCGGCGATGCGTGCGGCGGCCATGGCGTGCATGAACCGCGGCGCCGGCGGGCACGACGGCATTGTGGAGCAGGATGTGGAGGCCACACTGAAGAATTTGGGCGATCTCGGCACATTGGGAATGCGCGGCACAAACCGGGTGATTCTCGAGATGCTGCTGAAAAAGCAAAACGAAAAGGAGCGAGCTGTATGAACAAAACAGAAAGAATGAAGGCTGTTTTCGAAAACCGGGAGCCGGACCGCGTTCCCGCCGGCTTTTGGTTTCACTACCCGGGGGAAATGCCGGCGGAGGAAAGGGCGCAGGCGCATGTGGATCTGTGCCGGAAAACGGGTGCGGACATCATCAAGGTGATGGACGACAATTTCGGCCGGTTTTTTACGCAGGGCATTCAGATCACGAAGCCCTCCGACTGGCGGAAAATCCGCCTGCCGGGAAAGGACTGCGCCCACTACCGCGGCATGACCGAGCTGATCGGGCGGATCCTCGAAAAGGCCGGCGGCGAGGCAATGGTGTTCCCCACGGTATGGAGCCCCTTCAAAATTGCCTCGTTCACGTATCTCTGCGCGGGCGGCACGGATCAGCAGTTCATGGCGCATTGCAGGGAAGATCCCGATTCCGTGCTGGAGGGCGTGAAGATCCTCGCCGATACCCTGCAGACGTGGACCCGGGATTATCTGGAGCTTGGCAGCAGCGGAATCTATTATTCCGGCCAGTTCAGCGAGCCGCAGCGGTTTGACGGCGAGACTTGGGAGAAGCTGGTCAAGCCCTCGGATCTGGCTGTGCTGGGCGTCACGAAGGAATTTGCGGAGAAGTACAACATCGTCCACATCTGCGGTGAGGTGGAATTTGGCTTCCAGTCCTCCCCGCGCCGCTATGCGGGGTATCCCGGCGATCTGTTTAACTGGGACGTTCACCGCACGGACCTGTCCCTTGAAGCGGGCAGAGCGGTGTTTCAAAAGCCGATTCTGGGCGGTCTGGACAACCACGGCGTTCTCATCGAGGGCAGCCTCGAGGAGATCCGCGCGGAGACGGAGCGGATCATCCGCAGCATGGGAAAGCGCGGCTTTATGCTGGGCGCAGACTGTACGGTTCCCGATTCTATCGATTGGGCCCGCCTGCGGGCGGCTGTGGAAGCGGCGGAGCAGGCTTAAAAGGGGGCAGCGGCGGTGAAAGAAATTTTGATTGGCGGCGTGCTTCGTGCGCCGGCTGTCGCGCTGGGCTGCATGCGCATCGGCGCGCTCGATGAAAAGGCGGCGAATACCCTCCTGCAAACGGCGCTGGAAAACGGCGTGAACTTCTTCGACCATGCGGATATTTACGGCGGCGGAGAATCGGAGCGCCTTTTCGCACGGGCTCTGCCCATGCAGCCGTCTCTGCGGGAAAAAGTCCTCATTCAGTCCAAATGCTCGATTTTGCCCGGCGTGGCCTACGACTGCTCGAAGGCGCACATTTTGAAATCGGTGGAGGGCAGTCTCAAGCGGCTGCACACGGATTATCTGGATGTCCTGCTGCTGCACCGCCCGGATGCCCTCGCGGAGCCGGAGGAGGTGGCGGAGGCCTTCCGCGCGCTGCGGGAAAGCGGAAAGGTGCGGTATTTCGGCGTCAGCAACCACAATCCGGGCCAGATTGAGCTGCTGGAGCAGGCTCTGGGTGAAAAGCTGCTGATCGACCAGCTGCAAATGAGCGTTGCGCACTGCCCGCTCATCGATGCCGGGCTCAATGTGAATATCGAGAACGACCGGGCGGCGGACCGCGGCGGAGACATCCTCAACTACTGCATGCTGCACAAAATGACCGTGCAGGCGTGGTCGCCTTTCCAATACGGCATGTTTCAGGGGACGTTCCTCGGGAACGAAAAATTCCCGGCGCTCAATGCCGAAATCAACGCGCTTGCGGAAAAATACGGTGTGACGCCGAATGCCGTCGCCGTTGCGTGGCTTCTCCGCCATCCGGCGAAAATACAGGCCGTCGTGGGGACGACGAACGCCCGGCGTCTGGAGGGGATCTGCAGGGCCGGTGCAGTCACGCTCACGCGGCAGGAATGGTACGGCCTCTATCTGGCGGCCGGGAAGGCGCTGCCGTAATGGCTCCGAAAGCCAGCCCGAAAAGGGGAAGCGGAAGACCGGATAAGCGCAGCGCATTTTGATTTGCGTGCAAAAACGAACCGCCCGCCGCGGGGATTTTCCTCGCGGCGGGCGGTTTCTGTTTTCTTAAAGCTGCGGCACGATCGCCTGAATAGCGGGCTTTAGGCCGCGGCCGGGGTGCTCCTGCTGGTGGTAGATCTGGCCGTCGTAGGCGGGCAGGTCATTGCCCTCCACGAGCACGGGGCCGTTCGGCGTTATGGCGACGTCCCAGCCGACATAGCGCATGCCCGGGCGCACCTGCGCGGCGCGCTTGCACAGCCGGACAGCCTCGTTGTAGTACGGGATGCGGAACCCGATGAAGCTGTGCCCGGTATCGGGGTGCGCGTCGAAATACTCACCGGTTTTGTCGGAGAGCGCCGGCCGGCGGATCACGCCGTCCGCACAGATCAGAGCGGAAAGGCCGCCGCTCGTCGTGTTGTCAACGCACGCGCCGCCGCGGCCCGTGCGCAGAAAGGCGTAAAGCGGGTGCGGCTCGCCCTTTTCGTCCGTCAGGGTGACGATGCGGACCGTGTTGATCGAGCCCGGGTACACGGCGCACATCTCCTTGTGCTGCGCGAGCCCCTCCTCCACGAGGTAGAGCCCGCGGCCGATACAGTCATTGTAAAGCGCGCGTGCGCTCGGCGAGTTTTCGGACGTGCCGGCGTCGAAGCGCTCGACCTCCAGACCGCCGAAGCCGCCGGGCGCTTTCAGAAAGACAACGGGATGGCGGTGCAGAAAGGCGTCGAGCGCCTTGTCGTCGGCATGGTGCAGGTCGAGGTATTCGCGCCCGAGAAACTGCGAAAACGTATTGCAGAACCGGATCTTGTCCTGAAAGATCTCGGCGTCCTTTGGGGCGTTCACAAGCCGGCACAGCCGCCAGTTGTCGCGCATGGTGAAAAAGGTCCTGCGGTCGCGGTGCCGGCGGATGTGCACGAAGCCGAAAATATGGTAATCGAAAAAGCCGACATTGTACAGGACGATGCACAGGAGCATGTCGAGCACGATCAAAAGGGATGGTGTTCTGGTTTCTTTTTTCACTTCGCGCACATAGACGAGCATGCGGCCAAAGCTGAAGCTGCGGATTCGTCGCAGCAACAGACGTAATTTTAACATTTTTTACGAACCCTCTCCTTCATGAATAGGCGGAAAACGACTGTTTTCCACAAAATATACCCTCTAGTTAAGTATAAGGCTTAATACGGAAAAAGTCCAGAAAAAGTATTACATGAAAGTTGCAAAAAAGTTGAAAAATTTCTTAAGATTTACGGTTTTTGCTCTGGCGCGCGCGGCGGCTGCGGTTTATAATAGAGAAAAAGGGGCATAAAGGAGAGGCAGCGTGAAAAATACTTTTTCACACACGATTTGAGCCTTTGCCGCGACGAGCAAAGCGGCAATCGGCTTTGCCGACCGGCACAAAAAATAAGGAATGGTGATTTCCATGACGCATGAAAAAATCAGGCTGAACGCCGCGGGCTCTGCGCCGTCGGCCGCCATGTACACGTATTTTCTCGACCTTTCTCCCGAGGTGCCGGTGCAGAAGCGGCCCACGGTCATCGTCTGCCCGGGCGGCGGCTACGCCTTCACGAGCGACCGCGAGGCCGAGC
>URQJ01000178.1 GCA_900549945.1 uncultured Oscillospiraceae bacterium | reverse complement strand
TTTGTGTGAAATAGTCGTTTGCCTTTTAGAGAAAGAGAGGTGCGATAGTCGCTAATCGGCATCGTGCCGCACCAGTTTGGGTACCCGAGGCAGACCGTATCGTATGCCGAAAGCTCCGGGAGCGGGTCAGCCAGTGCCGGGCGCGCGTTCGCCTTCAGCTCGGCAAAGGCCGCCTTGCCGCAGGCGCGGTAATTCTCGGAATACGGGTTCAGGGGGCGGATCTCATACAGGTCGCCGCCCGTCTGCGCGGCGATCTCCTTCGCCGCCAGCGCCGTGTTGCCGACCGAAAGCTCCACGATCTCTCCGTTTACATAATTTTCTCCGCTGCGTGAAAAATACGCGACCAATGTTTTCATTTGCTCCGTCCTTTCTATAACAAAACCGCGTGCCCGAAGGGCCTCACCGCGCCGTCACAGCCCGCAGAATTTCGGTGCCGCACACCTTTCGGGGCTTTCTCCCGCACGGCGCGGCCTATCGGGAAGCAGAGGGACCGGAAAAGCGGCGCGCTTTCCCGGTCCTTTCTTTCCTTACAGGATGCAGTAATCCCGCATGTATTTTTCCATGGCCGGCAGAATTTCATCGTATTCGCCGGACTGCACGAGGTAGTCGTGGATGTCCTCGACCGTGACGATCGCATGCACGTTGAGGCCGTACTCCTCCTTGACCTCCATGATCGCGGTCTTGCCGGGGATCTTGCCGACCTCGCAGCGGTTCACCGAGATGAACATGTCGTCCACGCGCACGTCGCCGCAGCCATAGAGGATGGGCACCGTCTCGCGCACCGCCGTGCCCGCCGTGATCACGTCTTCGATAATGATGAGCTTATCGCCGTCCGTCGGCTTGTAGCCGACAAGGCTGCCGCCCTCGCCGTGGTCCTTTTCCTCCTTGCGGTTGAAAAAGTACGGTTTCGAGATGCCGTATTCGTTGTAGAGCGCCGCCGCGGCCGCCGTGGCGAGCGGAATGCCCTTGTAGGCCGGGCCGAACATCGCGGTGAAATCCTCGCCGACGGTTTCCTTGACAAGCGCCGCGTAGAATTTGCCGAGCTTTGCGATCTGCTCGCCGGTCTTATAGTTGCCGGTATTGACAAAATACGGCGTGTTGCGGCCGCTTTTCGTCACAAACGAGCCGAAGCGCAGCACGTCGGCGGACATCATAAATTCAATAAATGCTTTTTTGCTCTCAGTCAGCATGCTTCTCCATCCTTTGCATTTTTCTTTAAGACGATTATATCATGCCCCGCCGCACAATGCAATGCGGGAATTTACGCGGCCGGCGACAATCCCTCCTCGGCGCTCCACGTGTGCGCGGTGTAGCGCTCGCCGTCCGTCACGACTGCAACCGTTCCATCCGTGTCGGTGCGCAGCACCGTGCAGCCGAGCGCCGCGAGATTTTTGAGCGTCTCATCGTGCGGGTGACCGTAGCCGTTGTCCGCGCCGCAGGAAATGACGGCGATCTCAGGATTCACGGCGCGCAGAAACGGCATCGAGGAGGAGGTCGCGGAGCCGTGGTGCCCACATTTGAGCACCGCGGCTGAAAGCGGCGCGTTTTCCTCGATCAGAAGCGCCTCCACCGGCACTTCCGCATCACCGGTCAGCAGAAACGAAACCTCCCCGCAGGTGAAGCGCAGCACGGCGGAGTAATCGTTTACCTCGTTCCACGCATCGGATGTGCGGGGCGAAAGCACCTCGAATTTCATGTCCGCCGGCGCGGGGATCTCCATGCCGGCCGTGACGCGCTCCACTGGCACCTGCTTTTCGAGCAGAACGTCGAGCATGCGCTCGTAGGTCGCCGTCGTCGGCGTCTGGTCATCCGGCAGCACCGGCATGTAAAAGGTCCCGACTTCATAGTCCTCGAGGATCTGATCCATCGCGCCGATATGGTCGGCGTGCGGGTGCGTCGCGACCACGGCGTCCAGTGCGTCTACGCCGAGCGCTTCGAGATCCGCCTCGATCGCGTCGCCCGCGCCGCGCACCCCGGCGTCGATCAGCATCGCGTAATCGCCCGCGCGGATCAAGATGCTGTCTCCCTGCCCGACATCCAGAAAATAGACCGCCGCCTTTTCCTGCAGCGCCTTGCCGGACGCAGGCGTGGGCGCTGGCTCTGCCGCCCCTCTGGTCTCCAAGAAGTAAAGCGCGAGCAACGCGAGAACCGCCATGAGTCCGCTCACGGCCGATATCGCCCTGCGCGTGCGCCGCGCCGATTCTTTCCCTGCCATTCAAGTCCCCCTTTTTATGATCCGCCGCGCATGCAAAAAAGCTGCCGCGATTCGCAGCAGCCTCTTTGGTTCACAGCTTAAACATCGGTTTCGTCTTTATACAGATTGAAGCGGAACAGCTTCGATTCGTCTTCCTCGTTATCGCATGTTACGAAGGCTTCGGCGATCTTGCCGCCTTCAATCAGTCTTGTCAGACCGACCAGCTGGCAGAGCTTACTTCTGAGGTTCAGCTTGTCGCCGTCCCGCGTCATCAGGTAGACGTTGCCGACGCATTTGTCCAGAACAGCCAGAAAGCCGGGAACATCGATGTCGTGGAGCTCGATCATTTTAGACATCATTCATCTCTCCTTATACTTTGAGATTTCACACCATTATGGAGGCTTCAAGTCTCCATAATATCCTATGATGGCCTTATTCTACCATACCGTTTTCAAATGCACAATGCCCGAACGCCACAAACAAAAAATGTGTTCGACAAGGTTTTCTGTGGGTTTTGCAGAAATTTCCGCGCTTTTCCGCCGTATGCGGACGGATAAAAAGCGCGCCCGCAGCGCCCTTTGCGCCCTGCCGCCCGGAAGCGGTTTCCACCTGCGCCCCGCCGCCAAACGGGCAGAACCGCCCGCCTTTTCCCGCCTGCGCGGCAGGGGGGCACCCGCTTTTCTTTTCCTTGCGGCTCTTCCAGACGCGGTACAGGATGTCCTTCAGCACGAGCATGGCGTCCTGCTCGCTGTACGCGTATTCCCGTTTCAGCGCGTCGAGCATTTCTGAGAGCTGTCTGGCGTAACCCTCCGCCGCCACTTGGCCGCGGTATTGCAGCAGCACCGGGTATTTCTTGCCCCACGCGCTCGTCCAGTCAATCTTTTCCTCCGTTTCGGCCTTCGTTTTCTCGATGGCCTCCTGTATCTCCCGGACGTCCGCGTCAAAATCGATCAGCTCGTCGAGGGACACGCCGTACAGCCGCGCCATCTTTTTCGATTGGTAGATATCCGGCACCGTTTCGCCCGTCTCCCATTTAGACACGGTCTGCCGGCTCACGCCGAGCTTTTCCGCCACGCCCTCCTGCGAAAGACCGCTCCTTTTCCTCGCCTGAAACAGGCTGTTTCCAAAATACATCGTTTCCGCCTCCTTTTTATTTATGCCCCCATTATAATGCTTTTCGGGCGCAAATTCCACCAGCCGTTTTTTCCATATCCGCCCGTTTTCTTAACGCCGCGCGCGGTGTTTTTCGGTAAAATCGGCGTCGGGGCTTTTCAAGTTTCCGTATTTGTATTATAATAGGGCCAGAGCAATGAAGGAGGTTTTCCACATGTTTTCCTATAAATCCCTGAAAAGCGGCACGGATATCCGCGGCGTTGCGAGCGAGGGCGGCGGCGCGCCGGTCAGCCTGACGGACGAGGTCGTCGAGCGCATCGCGGGCGGCTTTCTCGTCTGGTGCGAAAAGCACCTGAAAAAACCGGCTGCCGGTCTGAAAATCGCCGTCGGCCACGATTCCCGCATCTCGGCGGACCGTATCTCGGCGGCGCTCTGCCGCGCCTTTGCGCCCCGCGGCGTGCAGGTGCTGGACTGCGGCCTCGCCTCCACGCCGTCGATGTTCATGGCGACGCTGGAGCTGCCCTGCGACTGCGCCGTGCAGATCACCGCGAGCCACCACCCGTTTTTCCGCAACGGCCTGAAATTCTTCACGCCGGCGGGCGGCCTCGACAGCCCCGATATTTCCGAGATCCTCGAATACGCCGAAGCCGGCGAAGCGCCCGCGCAGGCGGCTGGCGGCACTGTGACGCCGACGGACTACATGACGCGCTACGCCGCAAATCTGCGCGAGATGATCAAGGCCGGCGTCAACGCGCCGGACCGCGACCATCCCCTAGAGGGCTTCAAGATCAGATCGGAAGAGCACACGTCTGAACTCCAGTCA
>URQJ01000177.1 GCA_900549945.1 uncultured Oscillospiraceae bacterium | reverse complement strand
TTGCAGCCGCTTCCACGAGCACGGCCGTGTCGTCTCGCGGGATCAGCACGCCCGGGCCGCAGCGGAGCGTCAGCGCCATAAAGTCCCATTCGCCGAGGATGTACTGCAGCGGCTCGCCGGTGATTCTCCGGCTGAACGCCGCGCGGAATTCCGCTTCCGCCCGCGCCTCCGGCACGCGATCGCCGTGCGTCAGCACCGCCGCGCGGTCCATGCCGAAAAAGTGCTGCGTAAGGCACACGGCCTCAAACGCCGGATCATCCGATACGGCAGCGAGCGCCCGGCGCGCCCCGTCATACAGCGACCGGACGTTCATCTTACGAGATCCTCGCCGTTTTCGGGGATCACGGCCTCCATCGCGGCGATCGCGGCCTCGATCATCTTCTCGTCCGGCTCCTTGACCGTCAGCCGCTGGAACCACAGCCCCGGCGCGGCGATGATGCGCGTCGCGAGGTTGTCGTGCCGCCCGCAAAGCTTGATGAGCTCGTACCCGATGCTGACGACGAGCGGCAGGCACAGCAGCTTGCAGGCCGTGCGCAGGAATGGGTTTTCGAACGGGATGAAAAAGCCGATCAGGATGCCGATCAGAAGCATCAAAATCATAAAGCTCGAGCCGCAGCGCGGGTGGAAGCGCTTTTGCTTTTGCACGTTTTCCACCGTGAGCGGCAGCATGTTTTCGTAGCAGAAGATCGTCTTGTGCTCGGCGCCGTGGTAGCGGAAAGTGCGGTCGATCTCCTTCATGCGCGAGACAAGCACGATGTAGCCGACAAAAATCAAAATGCGCAGCAGCCCCTCAAAGACGGAGCGCCAGCCGCCGATCCACGTGCCGAGCAGCGACTCCAGCCCGTTGAAAAGCATGGTCGGCAGGAAAAAGAACAGCACGACCGCAAGCGCAACGCCGAGCACGCTGCCGATCGCGACGACGGCGTTCATCACCTTATCGCCGAATTTTTCCGAGAGCCACCGGTCGAATTTCGACTCGCTCTCCGCCTCCTCGTCCTCGAGGCCGGCTTTTTCGGCCGAAAGCGTCAGCGCCTTCAGGCCGAGCCGCATCGTGTCGATCATAGCGAACACGCCGCGGAGAAACGGCTTTTTCAAGATCGGGTATTTCTCCCGCAGCGAGGGCGCCGTGATGTCCTCCGTCGTGATATTCCCGGCCTCGTCGCAGAAGGCCGCCGTGTTCTTTTTCGGCCCCACCATCATAATCCCCTCGAGCAGCGCCTGGCCGCCGATGGAGGTAACGCGTTTTGTCATGTGCTTATCCTTTCTGAAAAAAGAGATCAGTCGTCCTGCCTGCGCTCGACGACCTGCACCCGCCCCGTGACGGACGGGATCTTTGTCGTATTGGAAAGCTCCGGGTTCATCTCGAGCTTCTTCATCGTCGGGATTGTGATGATCACCGTCGTGCCGATGCCCTCTTGGCTGTCGATGTCGAGCGAACCGGAATGCAGCTCCATGATTTCGTTCGCGACGGCAAGGCCAATGCCGCTGCCGCGCACGTTTTGGTTCGCCTTGTAGAACTTCCGCTTCACGTTCGGCAGGTGCTCGGCGGGGATGCCGCAGCCGTTGTCCTTGATGACAACGCGGATAAAGCCGTCGTCCTCATAGGCCGCAACGCGCACCGTGCCGCCCGGGTTCGTGTACTTCAGGGCGTTGTCGATAATATTGATAAAGACCTGCCGCAGCCGGTTGACGTCGCCGAGGATCGGCGAAAGCATCGTGTCCTCCTCGTCGTAGATCAGCGTCTTGTGCTCGGTGCGGGCGCGGTCGGTGAACATGTACACCGCCTCGTCCAGCTCGGCGAGCAGGTCGATTTTATTCAAAATCAGGCGCATGCGGCCGCTCTGCATGCGGGAAAAATCGAGCAGCTCCTCCACCATGCCGGAGAGGCGCTCCGACTCGCGGATGATGACGCTCATGCCCTTTTCATACGTCTCGCGCCCGACGCCGCCGCTCTGGATCGTCTCCGCCCAGCCCTTGATGGCCGTCAGCGGCGTGCGCAGCTCGTGGGAGACGGAGGAGATGAAGTCATTCTTCATCTTTTCCGCCGCGCCGAGTTCTGCGGCCATATCGTTGATCGACTCGCACAGCGCGCCGATCTCGTCGTTCTTGTCCTTTTTGACGCGCACGTCAAAATTGCCTTGCGCGATCTTCTCGGCCGTGGCGTTCAGCTCGCGGATCGGCTTTACGATCGAGCGCACGAAGTACAGGCCGGAAAGCGTGACGAGCGCGATGATCAGAATGCCGATGCCGACAAGGCACAGCACCACAAAGGTGATCTGCCGGTCGGCACGCTCCATCGAGACGACGTACCGCACCGCGCCGAGCACCGCGCCGTTCGCGCCGCGCACTACGCGCGTGATCGCCATGACCTTTTCGCCGCTCGTGAGCTTGCCGATCCAGTAGCCGTAGCCGGAGGACGCGTGCATCGCGTCCTCATAATCCGGCATTGTCTGCGCCTGATCCGGCGCAAAGCCCGTCGAAGTCGAGAGGATCTTGCCGGCGCGGCTGACCGCCATAACCTCCATCAGGTTTTTATCGGGAAAGTTTTCCGTGTAGCTGCGCGCCGCGGCATTGAATTCGTTCACCGTCTTCATGCTGGAGGAAAGCACGGTGGGCAGCTCGTCGCTGCGGCCGACCAGCGTCATCTGGATGCCGTTGTACGCGTAGCTCTGCACGACGAACGAAAGCGCCGTGATGCACGCGGCAAGCAGCAGGATCATCACGCCGAGGCTGTTCAAAAGCCAGCGGCGGGCGATCCCGTTGCGGAACACGGTACCCTCCCGTTTTTTCTTCGTCTGCACGTGCCTCTCCCCTGTCTTACTGGTCCCAGCGGTAACCGACGCCCCACACGGTCACGATATGGCGCGGGCTGCTCGCCTCATCCTCAATCTTCATGCGCAGGCGCCGGATGTTGACGTCGACGATCTTCTCCTCGCCGACATAGCCGCTGCCCCACACGTGCTTCAAAATATCGATGCGCTTGAGCGCCTTGCCGGCGTTTGAGATAAAATACTCCATGATCTGGAACTCCACCTGCGTCAGCTCGATCGGCCTGCCGTTCTTCGTGAACGAGCGGTTGCGCAGGTTGAGCGCGAACGCGCCGGAGCGCAGCTCCTCCGAAAAATTCGGCTCCGCGGCCTGCGAAAACTGCGCAACGCGGCGGTAAACCGCATCCACGCGCGCCACAAGCTCCGACGGGCTGAACGGCTTCGTCACGTAGTCGTCGGCGCCCATCATCAGGCCCGTCACCTTGTCCATCTCCTGTGTTTTCGCCGTCAGCAGAATGATGCCGATCGTGCCGTTCTGCTTGCGCAGCCGCTTGCACACCTCGAGCCCGTCGTATGCGCCGGGCATCATGATGTCGAGAATCGCCATATCGAAGCTGCCGCCCGCCTGCTCGTAAAGGCGCAGCGCCTCCTCGCCGTTCGCCGCCTCCACAGCCTCGTAGCCGGCGCGCTTCAGGTTGATAACCACAAATTCACGGATATTCTGCTCGTCCTCGGCAACCAAAATCTTTCTCATAGCGTCTGTCCTTTCCCCCGCTCACTCATTCAATATCTTAAAATCCGCGCACACCGAGCGGATCAGCGCGCTGTCCGCCGAAAGCGACGGGTCGAGCACCGCCAGCGCATAGACCCGGCCGCCCATGGCGGTCAGGTAAATTTCCTCTTTTGTCTCGCCCGCCTCCTCGCGCGCTTCCCATTCCTCCTCGGAATAGACCGTCACCGCGAAGAGGTCCTCACGGCCGGCCGGCGCGCCGGCCATCCGCTCATAGCGGAAGAAAGTCGAGGTTCGTGTGACCGAATCGTTCGCGCAGGCGATCTGCGCCTCGCTCTCGGGCAGCACGACGATGTAGTTTTCCGCCGTGTTGACGATGCTGCTGCACACCGGCGTCAGCGTGTTGTCCGAAAGGCTGTAGGTGTTCCACGTAATGGTGTAGGCCGTGGAATCCGCCGCGCTGCCCTCGGCGGGCTCCATTACGAGCGACGCGGTCGGAATCTCCGTCACGCCGTCGCCGTTGATGTCGCGCGCCGATACCGCGGCCGCCGTGTCGCGGTCCGTCGGGTTTGCATCCCCCGATTCCGAAAGCGGCGCGGTCAGGCGCTCCGCGACCTCGTCGTACCCGATGACCTGCGTCACCATGCGGC
>URQJ01000176.1 GCA_900549945.1 uncultured Oscillospiraceae bacterium | reverse complement strand
GGCGACCACCGAGATCTACACTCTTTCCCTACACGACGCTCTTCCGATCTCCGCGAACGCGCGCCGGGCGGAGGAAGCCTGATTTTTTTAGGAAGGACGGCCTCGGTGCTGCCGGGGCATGGGGATACGCATGGAAAAGTTTTCAACCCGCACGTTTAAGATCCTGATGGTTGCGGCAGTCGTACTGCTCGGCGTTTTGATCTACAGCCTGAGCGCGGGCAGCTCGGTTTTCTCGAGCCTTTTCGGCACGGTGGCCGCGCCGCTGCTCACGGCGGGCACGAATATGACGGAGGGCGCGAAGGAGTTCGTCAATCTCGACGGCATGTCGAAGGAGGAGCTTCAAGCGCTTTACACGGAGCTTCTCGAGGAAAACCGCGTGCTGCGCGAGCAGCTCGTCGATTACTACGAGGTCAAGGCGGAAAACGCCTCCTATGAAAACATCCTCTCGGTCAAGGACGCAATGCCCGACCTCGGGCTGACGGCGGCGAGCGTCGTCGGGCGAGACCCGGGCGACGTATTCTACGATTTCACGATCAACCGCGGCTCGCTTTCCGGCATTTCCGCCGGCGATGCGGTCATCACGGAGATGGGCGTCGTCGGCGTCGTCGAGGAGGTCAGCGCGACCTCGAGCCGCGTGCGGTCGATCCTTTCGGAGGAGACGCAGATCGGCGCCGTCGCGAAGGAGACCGGCGAAAACGGCGTGATCTCGAGCGACATCCAGTTTGCGAGCAGCGGCAAGGTGCGGCTGAATTACCTGACGCGCGGCACGCAGGTTCAGCCCGGCGCGATCGTCACGACCTCCGGCGCGGGCGGCATGTTCCCGAGCGACCTTCTGATCGGCCGCGTGGACAGCGTGGAGCGCAGCAACGCCGATTCGTCGTTTTACGCGATCGTCACGCCGTACGTCGATGTAAAAACGGTGTCGGATGTTTTTGTCATCACGTCGTTTGACGGCAAGGGGGACGTGCAGGCGAACCTGCCCGAGCCGTCGCCCTCCCCAAAAGCAGAGGACCCGGCGATGACGGCGCAGAAGGGCAACGATTGAGGCGCAGCCTGCCCGGGATCCAATGGATGCTTTGAGGCGGGCGGTATAAATCGGCGCGCGGCCTGCCCGGCGGGCGCGTGTGAAAAGGGAGGTGAGCCGCATGGCGGACCGGAAAAAGTGGATGCGCTGGGGGCTGTATGCGGTGCAGCTCCTGCTGCTGTTTATTTTGCAGGAAACGCCGGGGCTTCTGCCGCCCTTGATGGGCGCGAAGCCGATGCTGATTTTGGCGGCGGCGCTGACGATTGCGATGGTGGAAGACTGCGTGCCGGCGATGGCGTTCGGCATTTTCGCGGGCCTGCTCGCCGATTTCGGCGGCGGCAGCGCGATGGGCTACCACGCGCTTGTTTTCGGCGTGCTCTGCTTTCTGCTGAGCGGCCTGTGCGGCACGCGCATCCAGATCCACCTGTTCACGGCGGTTCTGATGGGGCTTTGGAGCTGCGCCGCGGCCGTCGTGCTCGACTGGCTCGTGCTCTACGTGGCGCGCGGCTACAGCCTTGCGGCATACGCGCTCCTGAACGCGTACCTGCCGATCTATTTTTACACGCTCCTGATGATCCCGCTCTGCTACGGCTTGCAGCTTTTGAGCCGCCGCATTTTCGGCAGGCGCTGAAAAAACGCGGCGGATGCGGGAATACTGAATGAAAACGCGGCGGAAAGGAGGCGGTGTCATGCGCAGAAAATGGGGGCGCTACATCGCGTGCGGCGCGCTGGTGGGCGCAATTTTTCTCCTCTATATCGGCCGCCTCGGCCAGTGGCAGCTTTTCGACGGCGCCGCGTATGCCGAGGAGGCCGTGGTGTCGGGCAGCTTTATCAAGCTGACGGGCGCGCGCGGCGAGATTCTCGACCGCAACGGCGAGGTGCTGGCCGGGAACCGCCCGGTGTACAACATCGCATACAGCCGCCTGACGGAGGACAGCGAAAAACGCAACGAGACGCTGCTCTCGGCCGTGAAGCTGCTCGAGGCGGTCGATGTGGAATGGATCGACCGCCTGCCGATCACGGTCGGCGCGGGCGGGGACTATGTGTTTGATACCGAGCGGCAGGGCGAGATCGAAACGATGAAGTCCGCCGAGCTGCTCGACCTGCCTGCGGATGCGACGGCGGCCGCGTGCATGGAGGCGCTGATCGAGCGGTATGAAATCGACAACACGGCGGACAAGGCCGACCTGCGCCGCATCGCCTCCGTGCGTTACGGCATGGAGCGCAGCGCGTTCAGCCGCACGAATCCGTACGTGCTCGCGCGCGACGTTTCGATCGAGACGGTCGAGGTTGTCAGCGAGCGCGCGTCCGGTATGCCGGGCATAGAGACGCAGGTGGACCAGACGCGCGAATACGGCAGCGACGGCACCGCGGCGCCGCACGTCGTCGGCACGCTCGGCGCGATCTCCGAGGAGCAGTACGCGGCGGCGGAGGCCGAGGGGAACGCGTATTCCTCGGCGAACGTCTCCGGCTATGCCTACACGGACACGGTCGGGCAGAGCGGTATCGAATCGGTTTTCGAGGAGACGCTGCGCGGCAAAAACGGCCGGGAGAGCATCGAGACGGATTCGACCGGTGCGGTGATTTCCACTACGGTGACGGATCCGCCCGAGGCCGGCGATTCCGTGTGGCTTACGATCGACAGCCGTCTCCAGCGCGCGGCGAACCGGGCGCTGGAGGAGCAAATCTCGGCGGAGCCGACGGAGGACTGCATCGCGGGCGCCGCCGTTGCGCTCGACGTGAATACCGGCGCGATTCTGACCTGCGCCTCCTACCCCACGTTCGATTTGAATCGCTACGTTTCCGACGACGAATACCTGACGGCGCTCTACGCGGACGAGACGCAGCCGTTCTTCAATCGAGGACTGAACGGCATCTTCACGCCGGGCTCGAGCTTTAAGCCCCTCGTGGCGCTCGCGGCGCTCGAGGAAAATGTGATTACAGACCGGGAAACGCCCGTCGACTGCGACGGCGCCTACCACTTCTACGCGCCCGACTACGAGCCGGGATGCCTCGGCGAGCACGGAAAGGTTAATCTGTACGGCGCGCTGAGCCGCTCCTGCAACAGCTATTTCTACGACGTGGGCCGCATGCTGACGATCCACAAGATGAGCACTTATGCGGAGCTTTTCTCGCTGGGCGAGGCCACCGGCTGCGAGCTGCCCGAAAGCGTCGGCATCATGTCCGACCCGCTCGAGTATACGGAGCGCCACGGCGGCGATACCTGGTACGACGGCCTGACGATTCAGGCGGCGATCGGCCAGTGCGACAACATGTTTACGCCGATCGAGCTCGCGACGTACTGCGCGATGATCGCGAACGGCGGCACGCGCTATAAAACGCATTTTCTCGAAAAGGTGACCGACTACGACCGCGTGATCACGCGCGAGACGGCGGAGCCGGAGGTGGTTTTGGAGGCGGAGATCTCGGAAAAGAGCTTTGACATCGTCCGCAGGGGCATGCGGCAGGTCTGCACCGAGGGCACGGCGGCCTCCACCTTCGCCGATTTCGGCGTCGCCGTAGCGGGCAAAACCGGTACGGCGGAAAACGCCGACCATTCGGACAACCTCACCTTTATCGGCTACGCGCCGTACGACAAGCCGGAGATCGCCGTGGCGGTCGTCGTCGAATACGGCGGCTCGGGCGATGCGGCGAAGGAGATTGCAAAGGCGATCTTTGAAGCGTACTTCTTCGGCGGGGCCGAGCCCGCGGCAGATCAGAACGCGGCGGATGCGCAGGCGGCAGACACCGCCGGGGCGGATGCCGGCGGTGAAATGTAAGCTTTTGTTTGCTTCGACAAAAAATGACCGTTAGTTTTGGGGCAGTATGCTAAAATTTGAGAAGTTCTATTTTTATTTTTGACTATTGTGTTTTTATATGTTATTATATCTAATGAGGTAATATCTATGGGTACAGCAATCGTTGTCACATCCGGAAAGGGCGGCGTCGGGAAATCCACGGTGTCGCTGGGGCTCGCCGCACAATTTGCCGCAGGCGGCGAACGCGTGCTGCTGATTGACTGTGACGCCGGCCTGCGCAGTTTGGACCGCATGACCGGCACCGAGGAGGCGCTCGTGTTCGACAGCTCCGACGTCGTTGCGGGGCGCTGTGCGCCGGCGGAGGCGATTTATCCCTGCGCGTCGGCGCCGGGCGTTTCTCTGCT
>URQJ01000175.1 GCA_900549945.1 uncultured Oscillospiraceae bacterium | reverse complement strand
GCACATCGCGAACCCGGACGGCCGCGTCGCGATGAAGCCGGGCGACAAGGCCGACTACAAGGCCTTTTTCGACGCACTGCGCCGCGCGGGCTACGATGCGCGCGTCAGCTTTGAGGGAAATGCCTCGGACTACGAGGCCGAGCTGCCTGCCGTGCTCGAAGTCCTGAAAAAAGCGTGACGCGTCAGAATGCGGGGAAATCTGTGAAATAAAAGAAAAGCACCGCCTGCGGCCCTGAAAACGGGTGCAGGCGGCGCTTTTGTTCGGCGGTTTATTTCGCTAGGTAGGTGCGCAGCGCTTCGAGCTGCCGCTCGGCCTCGCGGCGGCCATCCTCGTAGAGGGCGGTCAGCTTTTCGGTGTCGCGTTCGGTGTGCGAGACGTCAACGGGCTTCTGCGGGCGGATCACAAAGATGCGCCCCGCCGCCTCGAGCCGGTCGATCTCGCGCTGCTGGCGGTCGTACCGCGCCGGAATTTCGCACAGCGCGCGGAAGAAATTCGGGTAATGCCGAAAATACCGCGCGTAAGCGTGCAGCACGGGGCGCGGTGTGTACAGCTTGCGGTAGCCCTTCTGGCGCGTCAGCACGAGCACGATTTTCTCAAAGCCGCTGTCGATCGCGCGCCGGTAGGGGATCGCCATCGCGCAGCCGCCGTCCAGATAGCGCTTGCCGTCGAGCAAAACGGCCTTCGAGAGGATCGGCATGCTGCTGCTCGCGCGGATCGCCGAGAAAATATCGCTGCACGCGCTCTTTTCAAAGTATTCGGCCTCGCCGGTCCCGAGATTCGTCGCCACAGCCGTGAAGCGCATCGGCGAGCTTTGGAAGGTCTCGAAGTCCATCGGCAGAATGCGCCGGCCAATGTCGTCGAATAAAAAGTCGAAATTGAAGATCTCGTGGCGCCGAAGCAGGTTGCTGACGCCGAGATACCGCCGGTCGTTGACAAAACCGATATTGATCTTCGCCGTGCGGCCCGGCTGGCGGGAAACGTAGTTCGCGCCGGTCAGCGCGCCGGCCGAAACGCCGGTCACATCCGAAAAATACAGGTCGTTTTCCATAAAGACATCGAGAACGCCCGAAGTGAACAGCGACCGCAGCGAGCCGCCCTCCAGAATCAATGCACCGTTTTCCATAAAAATCACCATTCCTTATTTTTTGTGCCGGTCGGCGAAGTCGATTGCCGCTTTGCCCGCCGCGGCAAATTTGCTCGTCGAGCAAAGGCACAAATCGTATGTGAAAAAGTATTTTTCACACGATTCCCCGTTTCCGCCCGGTCGGGCCTTTTTCGTGCTTTCTATTTTCGTGATTTCTAAAAGAATTTTAGCACGATTCAAGGCCGTTTTCAAGCTGAGCCGCCAAAAAATGCCGCGGCACTTGCGCGGCGGGGGAATCTGCGGTAAAATACAAGGGCGAAAAAAACGAAAAGGGGATCTGTCCTTGAGAATCCGAAAGAAAAAATGGGCGCGGCCGGAGCTTGCCGCCTGTCCGTTTTACCTTGATGCGCCGAAGGAGGCCGCAGGCGGCTGGGCGGCGCGGTTTGCGCGGCCCGGTCAGCTGCTGCACCTCGACCTCGGCTGCGGCAAATGCACGTTTCTGGCTGCGCTCGCACACCGCGAGCAGGGCGTCAATTTCATCGGCGTCGATATCAGTGAGGATATTCTCGGCGTCGCGCGGCGCAATATTGAGGCCGAATTTGACGGCGAGCCGGTCGAAAACATTGCGCTGCTCGCGTTCAACATCGAAAAGCTCGACACGCTGTTTGCGCCGCAGGAGAAGGCCGCGCGCATCTACGTGAATTTCTGCAACCCGTGGCAGAAGGCGGGCGACCACAAGCGCCGCCTGACGCACACGCGCCAGCTCGAGACGTACAAAAAGGTGCTTGCGCCCGGCGGCGAGCTGTGGTTCAAGACGGACAACATGGACCTCTACCTCGCGACGCAGCGGTATCTGCGCGAGGCGGGCTTTGAGATTGTCTGCAAGACCGAGGATCTCCACGCGGAGAACGCGCCGGATAACATCGAATCGGAGCACGAGGTGATGTTCACGGCGCAGGGCATTCGCACAAAGGCGATCATCGCGCGTCTGCCGGAGGAAAAAAGCGGCGTGGAAATTCCCTGAACCCGCGCGTTTATCGCAATGAGACCGGCGGGATCTCAGGTGTTCGTGCGCAGGCACGGCAGAATAAGAAACGGGAGGCGAAGCCCCGGCGGCCCCGCCGCCGCAGCGGAGAGCCGCACGCTAAACAGGCGGATTCAGGCTTTTTGGCGCGTGCGATCCGCCCAAAAATCGGAAGAAAGCAGGAGATCAACATGGAAAAAACACAGAAAACAAAAAAGCCGCTGATTCTAGCGGCGGCCGCTTTCGTCGTTCTGGTCGCGGCCGGCCTCGTGATCTGGAAGTTCACGGCGCCGCAGGGTACGGCAGGCGCGAAGGCCTATACGTTCACCGTTGTGGATGCCGAGGGCAAGGAGACGGTGCATGAGCTGCACACAGACGAGGAGATGCTCGGCGCGGCGCTGCTCAACGAGGGCCTGATCGAGGGCGAGGACAGCGAATACGGCTTGTTTGTCAAAACGGTAGACGGCATCACGGCGAATGAGGACAATCAGGAGTGGTGGAGCCTGACGATTGACGGCGAGATGGCGATGACCGGTGTGGATTCCACCCCCGTCGAGGACGGCGGCAAGTACGAATTCACGCTGACGGTGGGGTACTGATTGCGCCTGCGTCTCACAGCGCTCAGCGGCGTGCTCGGCGCTGTGCTGCTCGTGGTGCAGGTGGCGCTTGCACCCTTGCCGAATATCGAGCTTGTCTCTTTGCTCGTCGTGCTGTTCACGCTCGCGCTCGGCCGCTATGTGGCCTACGCACTCGCGGTGTTTGTCCTTTTAGAGGGGCTGCTCTACGGCTTCGGCCTGTGGTGGTTCTCCTACCTCTATATCTGGGCGGTTCTTGCGGTGCTTGCCCATCTGTTCCGGCGGATGGAATCACGGCTCGGCTGGGCGCTGCTCTGCGGCTTTTACGGGCTCTTTTTCGGCACGCTGACGGCTGTTCCCGTCTTTTTCCTCAGCGGCGCCTCGACAGGGCTCGCGTATATCGTGAGCGGCATCCCGTTCGACCTCACACACGCGGCGGGCAATTTTCTGCTCGCGCTGCTGCTTCTGCCGCCGCTGCGCCGTCTGCTTACCCATCTGACAAGAGCGCTCCGGCTCAACGCGCCTGTAGATCTGCACGGCAGTAAAAAAGAATAGATGAAAAGAGCATGGCGCGGCCCATGCTCTTTTGTATGTCCGAGAGATGCGGGAATCCGCTTTTTCGTTGCGGGCGGCGCCGGCGCATGCTATAATGAAGCCAAAGCCCGCCCGCCTGCGCGGCGGTCACGCTCTTTTTCGGCGGGGATTCCCCGTTGTGGGCGCTGCTGATCACATTGCAGGCGCTTGTGATCGCTCTGACCGGGATGTACATCGAATATAAGGCGCACGCGCGGGCGGCGCTCGAGGCGGGGGGCCGCGCAGTCGCCTGTGTGTACAGGCTCGCTTTTCGGGGCGGTTAGAGCAGTGTGCGCGTTCTTTGAGAGTCCCCGGCGGGCGCGGATTTTTGTGAAGCGGCAGAGGTGAAAATAACAGACAAGGGGGAATTTGGATGAATGAAGAAAAATTCAGCGGCCTGAGCGGCCTGTACGCGCAGTACAGGCCGGATTATCCGCAGGCGCTCATGGAATACCTGTACACGGAGGCGGGGCTCGCGCCCGAGGCCGCGGTGGCGGACGTCGGCGCGGGGACGGGTATCTTCACAAAGCAGCTTCTTGAAAAGGGCAGCCGCGTGTGGGCGGTGGAGCCGAACGCGGACATGCGTGCGAGCATGCAGGAGAGCCTTGGGGACTTCCCGCGCCTTTCCTGCGTGTCCGCCCCGGCGGAGCATACGGGCCTCGCGGCGGGCAGCGTCGATTTCGTCACGGCCGCGCAGGCTTTCCACTGGTTCGACCGGGCGGCGTTTAAGGCCGAATGCCGGCGCATCCTAAAGCCCCGGGGCCGGGTCGTTCTGGTCTGGAACAGCCGGGATGCGCAGAGCGCGCTTGTCCGGGAGAACGCCGCGCTGAACCGCGCGCATTGCCCGGCGTTCCGCGGCTTTTCCGGCGGTTTGCAGGACAACCCGGATTTCTCCGATTTCTTCGAAGGGAGACCGGCCTGCTGGACGGCTTCCAGTTCATCCCTACCCTGATCGGTCTGTTCGC
>URQJ01000174.1 GCA_900549945.1 uncultured Oscillospiraceae bacterium | reverse complement strand
GAGCTGCCGCCGCCCTCCGGCGATGTGCCCGTGTCTCCAGAGCCGCAGCCCGCGAGCGCCCCGAGGGACAGCGCGGCCGCCATAACCAGCGACAGAATTTTTCTGGCCTTCATATCCTTACGCTTCCTTTCTTTTCTCCGGAAAAGCGCCCATGCACATTTCCTAGATTTATTGTCTTAATTATATTTTGCTTTGTATATTTCCACAATTTCACAATTTTTGCTTCTGGGTGCCCTATTTTTGACTTCCCGCCCGAACCGGGGCGCCGCCGCATTGACATTCCGGCAAAATTCGGCTAATCTTTTGAGTGTAAAGTTGGGAAATACGTGCAAAACCGACGGGAATTTCTCCCATCCTCAGGAAGGAGGAAATCTATTTTATGAAGCCTGACGGAAAAATCAGCCGCTTTCTGAACGCCCTGCGCATCAAGGAAAAGCTCACCTTCACGCTGATCCCGGTGATTCTCACCACCTACCTGATCTCCATAGGCGCGGTCTACCTGATCTCGTTTCAGGAGACGAAAAACATCGTAGACCATCAGGCCAGCATCGTGGCAAACCAGAAGATCCAGCTTGTCGACAGCTACCTTGCGCAGCTGCGCACCGAATCCGAGGTGTTCATGTTCGACACAAACTTTCAAAAGCAGCTTCGCACGAACCGCCGCACGCTTTCCGCCGCGCAGCAGGAGACGCTGAACGAATCGATCCAGCAGTCCATGCACAGCATGATCATCAGCTACGACGTATACGTGGAGAGCATCACGCTCACGAACAGCTACGGCGACCAGTATGTGTGGCGGATGGACAGCCGCCTAATCTATTCAGATTTCACAGACCGCATGCGCCCGCTCGCCGAGGAGACCCGCGCGCTCGACGGCGGCATCCTCTACAGCTACGATAAGCTCGATCAGGGCGTCGTCACGATCTCCCGGCTGATCAAGGACCCGATCTACGACACCGAGATCGGCATGATGATGATCGATTTCAACCTCGGCTTTCTCGGCAGCATGACGAGCGTGCAGACGAGCGACCTCGGCACGGCGGACGTGCTGCTCGCGATTACGAACGGCGCGGGCAGCGCCGTGTACAATTCCTCGCCCGTGCCAAAGGAAAAGCTGGACGCCCTCAGCGAAAGTACAGGCAGCCTGCCCTTAAACGGCGCGCAGTACAAGATCAACCGCACGCAGTCGGAGCACAATGACTGGACGCTCTACACGATCATCAACGAAACCGAGCTTTACCGCAATATGAACGGCATCTTCTTCGCCCAGCTCTCGCTGATCCTCGTCTCGCTCCTGCTCGTTTTCTTCGCGATCATCATCATTTCACGCATCATCTCCCGGCAGTTTCAGCACTTCATCGAGACGCTGCGCCGCACGACCGCACCCGACCGGCAGGCACTGATCACCGTTGACAGCCGGGATGAATTTCTGGAGCTCGCGCAGGTTTACAACGACATGATCCTGCGCATCAACCGCCTGATCGAAACGGTGTACAACAAGGAGCTTCTGCTGCGGCGCGCCGAACTCAAGGCCTTTCAGGCGCAGATCAACCCGCACTTTCTCTACAACACGCTTGACTGCATCAACAGCCTCGTCGAGCTGAACCGCCCCGGCGACATCAAGCGCACCGTGACGGCGCTCGCCGACATCATGCGCATGAGCATCAAGGGGCGGGAGATCCTCACCGTGCGGGAGAACATCCGCTACGTCGAGCAGTACATGTTCATTGAGCGGCTGCGCTATACGGACAAGCTGATTTTCCTGAACGAAATTCCGGACAGCATGATGGACTACTACATCCCGAAGCTGATTTTGCAGCCGATCCTCGAAAACTCCGTGATCCACGGCATCTCCGAGATCCTCGGCAGGGGGATGATCGGCCTTTCCGGACGCGAGGAGCCGGACGCGCTCGTCTTTTCCGTCAAGGACAACGGGCGCGGATTTCCCGCGGCGGTGATCGAGCGCATTCACCGGTGCGCCGGGGATTCCTCGCTCACCGGCACGCTCATGCAGGAGAGCCTCGGCCTGCTCAACATTCAAAAACGCATCCAGCTCATGTACGGTGCACCGTACGGGCTCGAGATCGAAAATCTTCCGGGCGGCGGCTCGTGCGTCACGGTCCGCCTGCCGAAAAGAACCGCGCCGGAGCTGCCCGCACCGGACGCCGAAGAAAGGAGCACGGGGCATGAAGCTGCTGATCGTGGATGACGAGGCGCTCCTGCGCGAGCGCATCCTCTCGGTTTTAAAGGCCTCCGGCCTTTTGATTCACACCTATCTCACCGCCGAAAACGCCTTCGACGCGATCGGCATCATCGAATGCGAGCAGCCCGAAATCGTCATCACGGACATCCGCATGCCGAGCAAATCGGGGCTGGAGCTCGCCGCGCACATCCACGCAAATTACCCGAAGATCCTCGTGATTCTCGTCACCGGCTACTCCGATTTCGAGTACGCGCGCGCGGCGATCCGCAACAACGTCTTTGAATACCTGCTCAAGCCGATCGAATCGGAAAACCTGATCTCCGTCGTGCTCCGCGCGCAGAAGAAGATCGAGACCGACGAAAAGCACGACCGGCTCTTCCACGTGTTCAAGGAGCATTTCGCGAACAATCTCCTGAGCATCCGGCGGCAGTACGTCGAAAAGCTGCTGTTCAGCAGCAGCGCGCCGGACGCCGACCGCAGCCGCGACATCTACGGGCTGGAGTTCACGCGCTACCGCCTCGCCGCCATCCATTGCAGCACCGCCATGGACAGCGCCCGGCTGGAAAGCGAATACTACTGCACGCACCTCGTGGAGAACTACATCCAGCAGGCGCTGCCGAAAACCGTGACCTACGTGTTCGGCAACCTCGTCTTTATGCTGTGGGAAGTTCGGGAGGCGGACCCCTACGACGACAACGAGGCTTTGCTCGGCTTTCTGCGCGACCTGCACGCCTACGTGCACCGCAGCTTTCTCGGCGTGCTCTCCGCCGGCATCAGCCGCGTTTCCGACACGCTCACAAACATGCAGACCCTGCGCCACCAGACCTCCGAATGCCTCGAATATATCCGCAAAAACGACGAGCCGGAATTCCTTCTGTACGAGGATATTCTGGACGAAGACACGGCCCGCTGGGAGATTGAGGCCGGCGTGGAGACGCTCGCCGGCGAAATCGGCGCCGGGAACAGCGCCCTCGCGCTCGAGCGCTTCGACCGGCTTTTGCAGACCGTGCAGGCCGACCACCCGGACGACCTGTATTCCACCTGCCTGCTCATCGTCTCGAGCGTCTGCTTCACCGTGCGGGAGCACCGGGCCGACGCCGCCGGCCTGCCGCAGCGCACCGGCACGATCCTCGCGGCGCTTGAGGAGCAGGCGCCGGAGAGTCTCTCCGCCCTGCGCGCTTGGATTGAATCGGCCTGCGTGCTCATCGCAAACGCGCAGCAAAACCGCACCAACGCGCTCGTCAGTGCGGTCCGCTGCTATATCAACGCGAACTACAGCCGTCCAGTTGGGCTTGCCGAGGCCTCGCGCGCCGTCGGCCGCAATCCCTCCTACATCAGCCGTCTCGTGCGCGAGCACACCGGAAAGAGCTTCACCCAGCTTCTGACCGACAAGCGCATGCAGGAGGCCAAAAACCTTTTGAAGGAGACGAACCTCAAGGTGATGGAGGTCGCCGAGCGCACCGGCTACACCAACGTGCGCTACTTCACGCGCGTTTTCAAGGCCACGGTAAACATGTCGCCGAACGATTACCGGAATTTCAGCGCGGCCTTCCGATGATTTCCTCCCCTCTGCATTCCGCCCGCGCGGGCGGACGCAAAAAGGCTCTCCGCCAATGCAAGCGGAGAGCCTTTGAACATGGACTGTATTTTATTTCAGGAACGGGAGCGAGCCAATCAGCGGGGCGTCCTTCGCCTTGCCGGCGCATACCTGGAAAAACAGGATCACGCGGATAACCATAATCGCGAGCATGGCGATCGCGCCGACGATCGGGACGATAAAGGTCCAGATCAAAACGATCATCGCCAGCAGAATGAGCTGGTTCACGATCTCCAGCTTCAGCGCCTGACGGGAATGGAAGCTCGCATACGGGGATTCCGGCGCGGCGAGCAGCGCGATCACAATGCCGATGATGCCGAGCATGTAGGCCGCCATTGCCGTGACCTTGTTCTTCGAGATGTCGTCCGCCGCAAATTCCGCCGTGTGGTCCGCAGGATTATACGCGGGCTGCATCGGCTGCTGATAGACGGGCTGCTGGTAAACCGGCTGCTGCACGGGCGCCTGCTGCGCCGCGGGCTGCTGCGCGGGC
>URQJ01000173.1 GCA_900549945.1 uncultured Oscillospiraceae bacterium | reverse complement strand
GGCGACCACCGAGATCTACACTCTTTCCCTACACGACGCTCTTCCGATCTGGACAGGCCCCCTGTTTTGCCGGTAATTTTTACAGCACCGATTCCAGACGCTCGCTCTCCGGCGCCCGCGTATCGAGGTGCTTGATCTCCTTGTTGTACAGGTGTACGAAGAACACCACCGTGATGATGAGCGACGCGGTCTCCGAAATCGGGAACGCGAACCACACGGCGTCGAGGCTGATCTTGGAAAGCAGCCAGGCCGCTGGCACCAGCACCACGAGCTGGCGCAGCAGCGACTGCACAAGGCTGTAAACGCCCTTGCCGGTCGCTTGGAACAAGGTGGAAAGCGTGATGCCAACCGCCGCGATCGGGAAATGGATTGCGATGATGCGCAGCGCCGGGTCGCCGATTTTCAGCAGCTCGTCCGTCGCGTTGAAGATCGAAATCAGCTCGCCGGGGAACAGCTCGAAAATGATCGTGCCGACCACGTTGATAATCAGCGCGATGATGACGCCCGTCTTGATCGCGCCCGTGACGCGCTGCTTGTTGCGCGCGCCGTAGTTGTAGCCCATGATCGGCATCAGCCCCTGCGTGAGGCCGAAAACCGGCATGAACACGAACGACTGCAATTTAAAATACACGCCGAATACGTTGACGGCCGCCGCGGAAAACGCCGCGAGAATGCCGTTTATCGCCATCGTCATCACGGTGCCGATGGCGTTCATCACGATGCTCGGCACGCCGACGACGTAGATGTCGCGCACCGTCTTGCCGTGGAAGCGGAAGCCCCGCAGGCTGAACGAAACCGCATGCTTGCCGAAGGCGAGGATCAAAAGGCCGACCACCATCGAAAGGATCTGCCCCGCCACCGTCGCGGCCGCCGCGCCCGCGACGCCCATCGCCGGGAAGCCGAAAAGGCCGTAGATCATGATGGGGTCGAGGATGATGTTCGTCACCGCGCCGACGAGCTGGATGATCATCGGCATAATCATGCTGCCGGTCGCCTGCAGCATTTTTTCCACACAGCAGGCGACGAAAAAGCCGAAGGAGGCGACGGTCACAATCGTCAGGTAGGTTTCGCCCATCGCGATAACCTCCGCATCCTGCGTGTAAAGCGCGATGAAGGGCCGCGCCGTCAGCGCGCCGGCCACCGCGAAAAACACCCACGTGATCACCGCAAGGATAACGCCGTGCGTCGCGGCGCTGTCCGCGGCCTGCTGGTGTCGCTCGCCGAGGCGGCGGGAAATCAGCGAGCCTACGCCGACGCCGGTGCCCACGCCGAAGGCCGTGAGCAGGTTTTGAATCGGAAACGCCAGCGAAACGGCGGTCAGCGCGTTCTGGCTGATCTGGGCCACGAAGTAGCTGTCCACAATGTTGTAGAGCGCCTGAATCAGCATGGAAAACATGGCGGGCACCGCCATCGAAAGGATCAGCGGCAGCATTTTTGCCGTGCCCATACGGTTCTGCGCCGCGGCATCTTTCTGGGTTGACATGGTATTTCCCCTTTCCTTCTCTCGCAGAGAAAAGGCTCCGCCCTCCCTCCGGGCGAAGTCCTCAAAAAATTAAACGGTTGTTTGTTTTATTATACCACATCTGCACCGGCCTGACAATCCGTGCCGCAGGGTGTCTTTTTATAAAGTATTCTGTAGTTTTTATGGATTTCCCACAAAGCCCGCGCTTATTCTGCGCTGTGTCCGCCGCCGGAGCCGTCACAGAATATTCACCTTTTGTTCTTGCTTTCGACGCAATAAAAAGCTACAATATGTACAGACTCCCGTTTTGTATGCTTTTGAAGGAAAGCGGCGGCAAAAAAGCGGGCAATCGGCCCGGCCGCACACGAAAAATTTGAAAATTAAGGAAAGCAGGGACAGCATATGGCATCCGGAAAAATTCTCATTGTAGACGACGACAGAAATATCTGCGAGCTTCTGCGGCTCTATATCGAAAAGGAAGGCTTCGAAACCGCCATCGCAAATGACGGCAAGGCCGCCGTGCAGATGTTTGACGCGGTGAACCCCGACCTCATTCTGCTCGACATCATGCTGCCCGAGCTCGACGGCTGGCAGGTTTGCCGCGAGATCCGCAAGAAATCGCAGTGCCCCATCATCATGCTCACCGCAAAGGGCGAGGTGTTCGACAAGGTGCTCGGGCTCGAGCTCGGCGCGGACGACTACGTGGTCAAGCCCTTTGAGGCGAAGGAGGTCATCGCGCGCATCAACGCGGTGCTCCGCCGCATCGGCAAAAAGGAAACGGCTCAGACGCAGGAGGTCAGCTACGAGAACCTCACGATCAACCTGACGAACTACGAGCTCAAGGTCAAGGGCGTGCAGGTCGATACGCCGCCCAAGGAGATGGAGCTGATTTACCACCTCGCCTCGAACCCGAACCGCGTCTTTACGCGCGACCAGCTGCTCGACGAGGTGTGGGGCTTCGACTATTACGGCGATTCCCGCACCGTCGACGTGCACGTCAAGCGCCTGCGCGAGAAGCTCGAGGGCGTTTCCGACAAGTGGGCGCTCAAAACGGTTTGGGGCGTCGGCTACAAGTTTGAGGTCAAGGACTGAAAGGAAGAGGTCCCGTGCAGAAATCCCTCTTTGGCAAATACCTTCGGAACACGATGATCATCGTCTTTTCGAGTTTTGTCGTGCTCGGCAGCGTGATGATGGTCGCCTTTTCCGAATACACGAAAAACGACAAGCGCAAAATACTGACACAGAGCGCAACCTCCATGGCCAGCATCACAGCCTCAATGGTCGCCGAGGAGGATAACGGCAGCGCCGTTTCCTCATTTCTCCTCCTCTTTGTCAAATCCTTCTCTTTGAATATCGACGCCGACATCTTCGTCACCGATCTTGACGGCAACGTGATCCTCGGCGCGTTCGCCAACAGCACCGACCGCGTCGGCAAGCAGTTCGTCCCATTCAAATCCGTTCCAAAGGAGGCTGTGGAACGCGCCGCGGCCGGCACCTTTACCGGGAACGGCAAGCGCAACGGTATCTACGAGGACCCGTATTACGTGGTCGGCGTGCCGCTCGCGACCTCTGCGGAGGACAAGACGCCGTCCGGCGCGGTGTTCGCCGCGATGAATACCGCCTCGCTCACCGAATACCAGTTCGCAACCTTTCAGATGTTCCTGATCGCGGCGGCCGCGGCGTTCCTCCTTTCGTTCTGCATCGTCGGCCTGTTCGCCTACCGGCTCGTCAAGCCCCTGCGGCAGATATCCGCCGCGGCCAGAAGCCTTGGCGAGGGCGATTTCTCGGTGCGCGTCCCGGTCGCCTCGAGCGACGAGATCGGCCAGCTCGCGCTTTCCTTCAACACCATGGCCGATTCGCTCTCGAACAGCGAAAGCATGAGCCGCAGCTTCGTGGCCAACGTCTCCCACGAACTGAAAACGCCGATGACGACGATCGCCGGCTTTATCGACGGTATTCTGGACGGGACAATCCCGCCCGAACGGCAGAGCCACTACCTGCGCATCGTCTCCGACGAGGTCAAGCGGCTTTCGCGGCTCGTGAAAACCATGCTCAACCTCTCCCGCATTGACAACGGCGAGCTGAAACTGCGCCCGGCCGATTTCGATATCTCCGAAACGGTGCTTTCCACCGTGCTCACCTTTGAGAAGAGTATCGATGAAAAGCAGATCGACGTCCGCGGGCTCGACGCGCTGGCCCCCAAGCAGGTGCACGGCGACGAGGACCTGCTCCATCAGGTCGTGTACAACCTCGTGGAAAACGCCGTCAAGTTCACAAATCCCGGCGGCTACATCAAGTTCACGGTCTGCGACAGCATCGACCGCGTCGCCGTCGATATTGAAAACAGCGGCAGCGGCATTCAGGCTGACGAGCTTCCGCTGGTTTTCGAGAAATTCTACAAGACCGATAAATCGAGAAGTCAGGATAAAAACGGCATGGGCCTCGGCCTGTACCTCGTCAAAACGATCATTCGGCTGCACGGCGGCGATATTTCCGTCACCTCGGCCGTAGATCAGTTCACGCGGTTTTCGTTCTACATCCCGAAGCCGGCCGAGGTACCGAAGCTCAAGCCCGCCTACAGCAGCGCCCCGGTGGAGGATGCCGTGATCTCTGAGCGCCCGAAAAAGGAGCGCCACGGCAAGGACGACGCCAAATCAAACCATAAGGACGGTCAGAACCATGAGTGAATTCGATAAGGAAAAAGAAAACCGCGGCGAAACAGCGCAGTCGCCGGCTTCGCCCCCGGATACAGCACAGCCTTCTCCGATCCCGAACGCAGACGCCAGTGCACAGCCCGCGCCGATCTCGAACGCGGACGCCAGTGCACAGCCCGCGCCGATCTCGAACGC
>URQJ01000172.1 GCA_900549945.1 uncultured Oscillospiraceae bacterium | reverse complement strand
CGATGCGCATCGCGAGCATCGCCGCCTCGATCACGACCGTGCCCGAGCCGCAGAACGGATCGATCAGTGTGCCGTCCGCACGCACGCGCGCGAGCTTTGCCATCACGGCGGCCAGCGTCTCCTTGATCGGCGCCTCGTTCGAATTCTTCCTGTAGCCGCGCTTGTGCAGGCCCGCGCCGCTCGTGTCGAGCATCACGCTGACCTGATCCTTCATGATCAAAAACTGGATCTGGCAGAGCGGGCCCGTCTCCGGAAACCGCTCGAGCCGGTATGTCCCCTTGAGGCTCTCGACGACCGCCTTTTTGATGATCGCCTGACAGTCCGGCACGCTCATCAGCGCGCTCGAGAGGCACCGCCCCTTGACGGGGAACGCGTCGTCGCGGCCGATCCACTCGGCCCACGGCAGCGCCTTTACGCCGTTGAAAAGCGCCTCGAAGCTCTTCGCTTCAAATGTGCCGAGCAAAACGAGCACGCGCTCGGCAAAGCGCGCGCGGATATTCGCGCGGGCGATCATTTCCGGCGAGCCCTCGAACACGACGCGCCCGTTTTCGGGCGTCACCTGCGCGGCGCCCATCTCCCGCAGCTCGTCCGCCACAAGCCCCTCCACGCCCAGAAGGCAGGGGCACACCAATCGATATGCTTTCACTTGCTTTCGTTTCCTCACAATCCTGAATTCTTACAAAAAGTATAGCATAGTTGCACCGCAGCCACAACCGAAAAAGCAAAAAAGTATCCGGACGCCGATCGTTTGCATCCGGATACTCAAAATCACGTGGACAATCTATGTGCTTTTAATAAAACGTTGCGACGGGCTGTGCGGGCACTTCGGCGGGCTGCATTTCGAGCAGCGTCAGCACCGGGCCCTTCTGGCCGTAGAGCTTGTGCCATTTGTGCTCGATTTTCGCGCGCATCGTGTACCATTTCCCGTTTTCCGGCATCGCATCCGCCGCGCACTGGGTCAAAAGGCCGGCGAACTGGATGTCCTCGACGCAGCACGTCATGAGCTGGCGGCCGAAGAAGAACGTGCCCGGCTTCATGCGCGGGTTCACCGCGGCGAGGCCCTTGTATTCGACCGTTTTGCCGTCGTACTTCTTCGTCTCCTCGGAGAGGTCGCGGTACCACAGCGCGTAGTCGTCGTCGCCGATCTCGATAACCGGCGCGTCTATGTCGAACGGCAGCGGGTCCTCAATCTCGTCGTATTCGACGTCGCCGCTGACGTACTCGTACGCGATGTCCGGCCGGCGGGAAACGCCGCGGACGATCTTGTGGAACGCCATCTTGTCCATATCCCGCGTGAAGCGGTTGAACACGACGAGCTCGCAGCCCGTCAGCTTATCGACGACGAGGCCGCGCATGTTCGCGTTGTAGGCGAGGAACGTCGCGGCGTCGGCAAACATAAATTCCTGATAGACGATCCAGCTTGCGGGCAGATTGTCGTAGAGGTTTTTGAGCTGCCACATGCCGTTGTACTCGATCAGCACGCGCGCCGCTTTGTGCTTTTTCACGAGAAGCTGCAGGACCTCGGCGTTCAGTGCCGCCTCTTCCTCGATCGTCTCGATAAAAACGCTTTTCATGTACGGCTCGTCCGCGTCGTACTCCGTTTCGCCCGCCTCGCAGAGCAGCAGAAGCGTGCGCTGCCCGCTGTGAAAGCGCTTATCCGCGAGCGTTTCCTTGATAAAGCTCGTCTTGCCTGCTTCCAAAAACCCGGTAAACAGGTAAACCGGCATCTCCTGCATGGGGAAAACCTGCCTTTCCTTAGGCGAAGAGCGCCTTGAGCGCTTCCTCGTTGATCTGCGCGCCGATCACGCACAGGCGGCCGATGACGATCGCGCTGCCCTCGCGGACGCTTGCCTCCTCGGGCACGAAATCGAAGTGAAGCCACCCGCCGTCCTGCCCGGCGACGATGCCCTTTGCGCGGAGGATCACGCCGTATTTCTCGCTGTCCGCCAGCGCGGCGAGCGCGTTTTCGATCTCCTCCTTTGTGAACCGGCGGGCCGTCTCCACGCCCCAGCTCGTAAACACCTCGTCGGCATGGTGGTGATGGTGATCGTGGCCGCAGGCGCATTCCCCGTCATGGTCATGGTCGTGGTGGTGGTCGTGGCCGCAGCTGCATTCCCCGTCGTGATCGTGGTGGTGCTCATGGCCGCAATCGCATCCCCCGTCGTGGTCGTGGTGGTGCTCATGGCCGCAATCGCATTCCTCATCGTGGTCGTGATGGTGGTGCTCGTGCGCCTCCGCCTCAAGCCGCTTCAGCTCGTCGTCCAGCGTGTCCTTGTGCTCCATCGCCTCGAGGATCTGCGCGCCGGAGAGCGCGTCCCACGGCGCCGCGATGATCGTCGCCGCCGCATTGTGCGCGCGCAGCAGTTCGACGCACTCGTCGAGCTTTTTCTGCGCGATGCCCGCCGTGCGGCTCAGGATAATCGAATTCGCGTGCTCGATCTGGTCGTTGTAGAACTCGCCGAAATTCTTCATATACATTTTGCACTT
This sequence comes from uncultured Oscillospiraceae bacterium, assembly GCA_900549945.1. Taxonomy (GTDB): domain Bacteria; phylum Bacillota; class Clostridia; order Oscillospirales; family Acutalibacteraceae; genus Hominenteromicrobium. The sequence goes on along the minus strand of URQJ01000172.1, from coordinate 1,836 downwards.
GTTCGCGTCGGCGACCGTCGTGAAGCTGTTCAGCACGACGTCCTCCATGTGCAGGTTCTGCACGGCGCGGATCACATCGCTCAGCTTGCCGACGCCGGAGGGCTCGATCAGAATGCGGTCCGGGTGGAACTGCGCGAGCACCTTTTGCAGCGCCTCGCCGAAATCACCGACAAGGCTGCAGCAGATGCAGCCGGAATTCATCTCGGTGATCTCGATGCCGGCGTCCTGCAAAAAGCCGCCGTCGATCGCGATCTCGCCGAACTCGTTCTCGATCAGGACGAGCTTTTCGCCCTGAAACGCCTCTGCAATCAGCTTTTTAATCAGCGTCGTCTTGCCGGCGCCGAGAAAGCCGGAAAAAATATCGATCTTCGTCATATCTGCAAACGTCCTTTCTATAATCCTGCGTTTTCTTTGCCCAGTTTTTTATTGTACGGCTTTCCGCGGCGGGATGCAAGGGCTTGGCGGCAAGAATTCAAAGAAAGTTTTCTTTTTCGCCCGCAGCCCTGCCGCCGCGGCGCAAAAGGCGGGCCCGCGGGGCCAAGGCCGCTTAGAAACGCAGAAAAGGCCGGGCGCTCCGCCGCCCGGCCCGCAAATCCGGCGGTGCGTTTTCCACGCCGCCGCGGTATCTTGTTGAAAGCGCGCCGCTACCGCTCGTTCTTCCAAAAGGATGCGCTGCTGTCGCCCGCGCCGGCTGTCGCGAGCAGAATCTCCTTCTCATCGCCGTACCCCGCGCTTTCCATCTGCTTTTTGAGCCACGCGCGGTCCTTACCGGCCTTTTGGAGCGCGTCGTCCATCACGCGCCCGTCGAGAATCACGTCGTACAGAATCTCGGCGGGCTGCACCGCGATGCCGCTGTCGCCCGGCGTCGCCGGCCGCTTATCGGCAAACGGCAGAAAGCTGACGTTTCCGTTGTGCTCGAAAACGGCGCCGCTGACCTCGGAAAGGTCGAAATACCCGGAAAGGCGCGCCATCGCGAGAAACTCGGAGAGGTCGAGGTGCGCCGCCTTGAGGCCGGCGCGGTACAGCTTTCCGTTTCGCATCAGGACGATCGGGCGGCCGGCGAGAAACGCCCTGGCACGCAGCGATTTGTTCCCCGCCGCCGAAATAGCCACCGCGACGAGCGCGTAAACCGCCATGGCCAGCGCGCAGCCCCACGGGTCCTTGTCGATGTCGGTCGCCATCTCCGCCGCGATCGAGCCGATCGTGATGCCGACGATATAGTCGAACAGATTGAGCTGGGCGATCTGCTTGTTGCCCATGAGCTTTGTCAGAAAAAACAGGATGACGATGGAAATGACCGTCATCAGCGTAACCTTCAGCACAGCGCTTCCCCCTTTTCCGGTTTATTCTGCCCCGGCGCCGCAAAAGTATGAACGCGCCGGCGAAATCAGAGCCCGCACAATCGGCTTCTTTTTCGATGAGGCGCTGCCGGAAAGCGGCGGGCTCCTGCTCTCCGTCAGCGCAGGGCCGGGATATATTCAGATTCCCGCCATGGATCTGACGCAGCGCCTCGTTCGGCCGAGATCGACGAAAGCATTTTGCAGCAGCTCAAGCCAACTGTAAAAAGAGCGGACGTCGCCGGGCGTCCGCTCTTTGCTGTTTGTCTCGTATATATGCCCCGCTCAGTCGGCCTGTTTCAGATCAAAATCCTCGGGCAGCAGCGTTTCCAGCGTCTGCTGCGTCAGGGCAGAAATGTCGCCGGCCGTGAGGCGGCGGGACTGGCTGAGGCTCGCGTCCTCCACGAGGTTGCGCGCCATGCGCCCGTTGCCGGCCGTGCGCGCATCCGCAGATCGGAAGAGCACACGTCTGAACTCCAGTCACGGCATAGATCTCGTA
>URQJ01000171.1 GCA_900549945.1 uncultured Oscillospiraceae bacterium | reverse complement strand
CTACTGCACATTCAACGAGACCGACGCCGGCAAGGCGGCTAAGATGCTGGTCCAGCATGGGGACATCGCGTCCCTGTCCATTTACGCCAATGGGCTGAAGCAGACCCCCAGCAAGGATGTGACGCATGGCGTCATCCGGGAGGTCAGCCTGGTGGTCGCCGGGGCAAATCCCGGCGCCTTTATTGACTTTGTGGATATGGCCCACGGCGAAGGCGGCGAGCAGGAGATGATCCTGTCCGCCTACGAGCCCATTTCCCTGTTCCGCCCCGACGAGAAGCCCCCTCTTGTTCATAAGGCCGGCTCTGGGGATGGCAAGAAAGAGGACAAGCCTAAGGACGACGGAAAAGAGGAGAAGCCTGAGAATGAGAAGACCGTCCAGGACGTGGTGGACAGCATGACCGAGGAGCAGAGAACGGTCATGTATGCCCTGATCGGCGCGGCCATGGAGGAATTGGATTCCCAGAAGGGCAAGGGGGACGGGGGCGACGACGATGACGACGACCCCGACAAGAAATCTGACAAAACCAAGGGAGGAAACAAGACCATGAAGCACAATGTTTTCGAGAACGAAGACACTCAGGACACCGTTCTGAGCCACTCCGACCGCGCTGACATTCTTGCTCTGGCCAAGAGCAGCAGCGTGGGCAGCCTTCGGACTGCTCTGAAGATCTACGCTGATCAGAACGAACTCAAGCACGGCATCGACAACATCGAGAGCCTGTTCCCCGACTACAAGGATCTGCGCCCCGGCGCTCCTGAGCGGGTCGCTCGTGACCAGGGCTGGGTGAGCGTTGTCATGCGCAAGGTTCACAAGAGCCCCATCAGCCGCATCCGCACCCGCCAGACGGACACCCGCAAGGACAGTATCCGGGCCCACGGCTATCAGAAGGGCAAGCGTAAGCAGCTCTCTGGCAACATGAACGTCATCACCCGGACCACTGACCCTCAGACGGTGTACCGCACCGACGCCCTGCACCGGGACGACATTGTCGACATCACTGATTTCGATGTAGTGGAGTACCAGTATGCCGTGATGCGGGAGAACCTCAACGAAGAGGTGGCTACCGCCATCATGGTGGGCGATGGCCGTGAGCCGGATGATGAGATGAAGATTTCCGAGGATCACATCCGCTCCATTTGGAACGACAACGACCTCTACACCATCCACTACGACGTGGACATCGAGGCCGCCACGATGGATCAGGTGCTGCCGATGGTCGAGCACAACCTCGGCATCGGCTTCTTTTCCGAGACGCTCGCCGCACCGGCGATCGAGCAGGGACTTGTGTTCCCCATCGCCGTGCGCGAGGCGATCCCCGAGCGCGCCGTCTGCCTGATCGAGGACACCACCCATCCGCAGAGCATCGCGCTGCGCGCCTTTAAAAAGCTGCTGTGCGCGGAAAAAACCGCGGAATAAACCGCAGCTTCCCCCACGCACATCGCGTTATATCGTGATCGCCACCGTGACCCCCGGGTTCTTCTCCCCGGCGATCACGATCGTTTCGATCAGCTTATTTACATAATCCAGCAACTCGCCGGTGAGCTTCCCGTAACCGACAAGCTCGATCTCCGCCGCGCACCGCGGGCTTTCGAGCGCCGCCTGAAACGCCGGGAGCGTCGGCTCCACGCGGCGCAGGCGCAGCTCGGCGTTGATGTAATCGTGCAGGTCGCGCACACCCCGCACGGTCGTCAGGTCAATTTGCACGTACATGATACTTCCCCAGCGCCTTCAGGCATTTCCATAGGCGAGGGCGATCTCGCGCAGGCACACCGCGTCGCGCGCCGCCGTGACCTGCACGCGCACGCCGGAGAGCTTTTTCTCCGTGTGGCCGGTCAGCGGATTCTGCACGGCGAACGGATCCTCCAGCAGGCAGATCTGCTTGTTGCCGATGCAGGTGCCCTCGTACAGCGCGTAATCGGCCTTGCCGCCGACGAGGCCGAGGATGCGGAAGCCCTCGACGCGCTGGCCCTGCGTGAGGTCCTCGCGCAGGATGACGCAGCCGATCTCCGCCGGCTCCGCCGTGCGCACCTCATAGACGGGCTGGGTCTCCGTGCCGCCCACGCGCTCCACCGTGCAGGGGATGCGGTTTTCCACCGTGCGTTCGATCAGGTCGCCGAGCTCTTTCAGGCGCTGCACGTCGCGCGCGTCGATCAGGCCGTCGCGGTTCGGCGGCACGTTGAGGTTCAGGCAGGCGTTCGCGCCGCAGGAGCGCAGGTACGTCTTATAGAGGCGCTCGAGCGAATGCGGCTCCTCGTTTTCGTGCCAGAACCAGCCGGGGCGGATGGACATATCGATCTCCGCCGGGGCAAAGACGAGGCCCTTTGAATAGAGGATGTTCGGCATGGTGCCGATCTCACGGTTCGTGTTGTACATGTAGCTGAGCGAACCCTCGTCCGCCATCGGGCCGGGGCCGGTCTGCACCTCGCTGTAAAAGCACAGCTCGCCCGGCACCACCGCCCACTCCGAGTGGCGCGCCACGCCAGCCTCGTTGCCGCACCAGCGCGTATCGGGGCCGTAGTCGTTGAAAATCACGGCGTTCGGCTGGTGCTTGCGGATCAGCTCAAAATAGCGCGGGAAATCGTAGTCCTGCTTTTTGCCGTTCTCACCCTCGCCGCAGGCATTGTCGAACCACACGCAGAAAATATCGCCGTAGCCGGTGAGCAGCTCCTCGAGCTGATTGCAGAAATAGTCGTTGTACGCCGGGGTTCCGTACAGCTTCGAATTGCGGTCCCACGGCGAGAGATAAAAGCCGAATTTGATGCCGCCGCGCCGGCAGGCCTCGGCCGCCTCGCGCACGACGTCGCCCTGAAACGGGCTGTTTTTCACGCTGTGCTCGGTGTATTTGCTCGGCCACAGGCAGAAGCCGTCGTGGTGCTTCGCCGTGAGCACAAGGCCCTTGAGCCCCGCAGCCTTGATCGCCGCGACCCACTGGTCGCAGTCGAGCTTTTTCGGGTTGAAGATCGCCTCGTCTTCGGTGCCGTCTCCCCATTCGCGGTCCGTAAACGTGTTGACGCCGAAGTGCACGAACGCATAGCGCTCCGTCTCAAACCAATCGAGCTGCCGCTGCGAGGGTACGACGTGTGCCGCTTCTTTTATAAAATCCATCATCGTTTCATTTTCCTTTCCTGCCGGGCCGGCACAGGCCGCCCGAATTCGCCTTAATTATAGCAGGCCGCCGGAAAAAGTCAACACCGAATAAATACGCCCCGCCACTTGAAAACGCGGCCGGATTCTGTTAAAATAAAACAGTATAGCAGAGCTTTTCGGAAAGGAGCGGTCACACGCATGCCGCAGCGCGCAGACCAGACCAGACCAGACCAGACCAGACCAGACCAGACCAGACCAGACCAGACGGTATTCTAACTCTGGTCCTTTTTTGCTGTCAAGCGGTAAATTTCAATCATTTTTTCAAGGCGCAGCCTGTCCGTTTTTTCGCGGATGGGCCGCGCTTTAATTTTTGATCCCAAGCCATCAATACTCAAAACACAAAGGATGAAGCATATCATGAAGAAAAAATTACTGCACCGCCTGTGCCTCACACTGATCGTCGCCGCCCTGCTCACTGTTTTTTCGACCACGGCGTTTGCCATGCAGATTTTCGTAAAGACACTGACCGGCAAGCACATCACACTCGAGGTGGAGCCCACGGACAGGATTGAAGATGTCAAAGCAAAGATTCAGGACAAGGAGGGTATTCCCCCTTATCAGCAGGAGCTGATCTACGCCGGAACGCAGCTTGAAGACGGCAACACCTTGCAGGATTACAGCATCCAAAAGGACAGCACGCTCCATCTCGGATTAAAGACATGCACAGACACAGCGCACCTCCGGCCTTTGCAAAAAACCGAAGCCACGCCGCCCACGCATTTGACCGAGGGCAATATCGCGTACTGGTACTGCGACGACTGCCAGCGGTATTACAGCGATGAAAACGGCACCGCCAAAATTACGCTTGCGGATACGGTTTCGCCCAAACTCCCGGAGCACACTGCCGACGGTACCGGCTGGTACACCGACGCGAGCGGCCACTGGAACACCTGCGCGTGCGGCGAAAAGCTGAACGCGGCCGCGCACACGCTGGAGTGGGTCACGGACAAGGAGAGTGCGATGATGTAAATGTTGCAGTTTTTTGGGATGCGTCTACACATGGTAATGAAATCGGCAAATATTTGGAATTAAACGATTATTTGGCTTCAAAAGGGAAGAAGGCAGTAATTATAGGTACATCTTATAATATTGATGATGTTATTAGAAAGACATATATTGCAAAATATATCGAAGCACCCGTCGAAATAACTTCGCAAGATGAAATAGAGCATTTCAAATCCAAGTATGAAAAATTCACTAATAAAAAACTAGAAAATGT
>URQJ01000170.1 GCA_900549945.1 uncultured Oscillospiraceae bacterium | reverse complement strand
GGAATACGGATCCCAGAACGCGCTCAGATAGAAGTAACTGTACATCAGCGGAATGGTATTGTGCAGGGCCGCCTTCGGACGGCGCCGCGCTTACGATTTTACCGCGCCCACCGTCAGGCCCGTGACGAAATACCGCTGGAAGAACGGGTACACGCACAGGATGGGCAGAACGGAGATCATCATCGCTGCAAGCTGGATGGAAAGCGTTGTGGTCGAACTGCTCGACGCCGCCATTTGGGCGCTGACGCCGCTGAGGTTTTTGCTGCTGCTCTGGTTGATGACGGCCATCATCAAATAGGCCATCGTCCGCAGGCTCTTGTCCTGTACGAAGAACGCGCTTTCGTACCAGCTATTCCAGTGCCCCACCGAGGTGAAGATCGCCACCGTCGCCAGCAGCGGCATCGAGATGGGCACGATCAGCCTGAAAAAGATCGTCAGCTCTCCGGCGCCGTCCAGCCGGGCCGATTCCGCAAGCTCGCCGGGTATATCCTGAAAGAAAGAGGTCGCGACCAGCACGTAAAACAGGCTCAGGCATCCCGGAATGATGTACACCGCAAAATTATTGAGCAGGTGCAGGTTCTTCAGCGTCAGGTAATACGGGATGACGCCCCCGGAAAAATACATGGCGAAAATGAATAGGCCGAAATAGAATTTGCGGAAGATGAGCTCCTTATGCGAAAGGCCGTAGGAAACGATGGCCGTGAACGTCACGGTGAAGAAGGTGCCGATCACCGTTCTTGAAAGCGTGACGAAGAACGCGCGCAGCCAGGAATCATCCTTAAAGAGGGAGGTGTAATTCTCCAGTGTGAACCGCCGCGGCCAAAAATAGATGCCGCCGCTCTGTGCGTCCAGCCCCTCGTTGAGCGAGAGCACCATCGCCAGATAAAAGGGGTACAGCGTGGCAAAGACCACCGCCGCCATCACGACGCCGATCAGAACGTCGATGACAATATCCTGTCTGGATCTCTTGATCTTCATGGCTCTCCCCTCCTTTAAAACAGCCCGTTGCCGGAAATGCGCTTTGAAATGAAATTGCTCGTATACACCAGCACGACGGATATGACGGACTGAAACATCCCCACCGCCGTGGCGTAGGAATAGCGGGCGTTGACGAGGCCCACGCGCATAACATACGTCTGGATGATGTCGGAATTATCGATGTTGCCCGCGTTTCCGAGCAGGTAGCACTGCTCGAAGTTCGAGCCGCTCAGGCCGCCGCCGAGCAGGTTGCCGAGCGCGGGGATCAGCACCACCGTCACGGTGCCCGCAATGCTCGGGAACGTGATGTACCGCATCTTCTGCATGCGGGTCGCGCCGTCCATGTCCGCCGCCTCGTACAGCGTCGGGTCGATGCCGGTGATCGCCGCGAGGAAGATGATCGTCCACCAGCCGGTGTCCTTCCAGATCGCCGTGATAACCGCGAGCCCGTAGAAGTAGTCCGGGCTTGTGAGGATCTCCAGCGGCTTTTCGATCCAGCCCGCGCCTGCAAGGAGATTATTCAGCGCGCCCGTGCTCGAGACGAACACCTGCAGCAGCCCCGCGACCACGACCCACGAGATGAAATAGGGCAGATAGCTCGAGGTCTGAATGAATTTCTTCATCCGCTTGCCGCGGACCTCGTTGAGCATGATCGCGAACACGATAGGGATCGGAAACGTGCAGACGAGCTTTAAAATGCTTAAAACCAGCGTATTGCTGAGAATCTGCGTGAATTTGTAATCGGTGAAGAACTCCTCAAACCACTTGAAGCCGACCCACGGGCTTTCAAAAATGCCCTGCGTCACCTGATAGTCCTTGAAGCCCATCACAAGGCCGAACATCGGGATATAATTGAAAACGATAATATACGCGACCCCCGCCAAAACAAACGCCTGCAGGGCCCGCTGCTTCCAGAATCTGGATAGCAAGCTCTTATTTTTCATGCTGTCACCTGTCTTTCTCCGGCATGCCGCCGCACTTCTATCCGGTGAGGGTCTCATGGATCCACCCGCCCTTTCTGAGCCGCCATTCGCTCGTCGCGGCCTTGATGACCTTCTCGGCGCGCAGCAGCGCGAACACCGCCGCCGGCGGAAGGCCCAGCCACAGGCCGCAGATAAAGCCGAGCGGCACCGTAAGCCCCCAGAGGAACACCATGTCGTTCGCCATCGCAAACCGCACGTCGCCCCCACCGCGCAGCAGCCCCATCATGTTGGTAATCTGCAGCGCCTGAAAGGGCTGTATGGCCGCCGTGATCCACGTGAACTGCCGGGCATAGACGAGCGTATCGCTGCCGACCTGATAGAACCGCAGCACCAGCGGGTAGGTCAGCCAGATCAAAAGCCCGGCCGCCGCGCCCATGCCGAGGGCGAGGCGCTGGAAGTATTTTTTAAGCTGCGGAAGCGCCTCCAGCTCGCCGGCACCGATCTTGTTCCCCACGATCACGCAGGCCGCCGCGGTCACGCCGCGGATGAGCACCGTCGCGAGCTGGTTCATCACGCCGCAGATGCTGTTCGCCGCCACCACCTGCGTGCCCATTCTGCCCAGCACCACCGCAAGGGCGGATTCGCCGAGCGACCAGAAAAATTCATTCGCAATCACCGGCGCACTGGTGCGGAAGTATATCCGCGCCAGCGGGCGGTCCAGCCGGAGCAGCGCGCGAAGGCGGATCTGCATGCGGTCCTCCCGCTTCCAGATAAACCACAAAATCAGCGCCGCCTCACAGATGCGGGCCAGCAGCGTAGCGGTCGCCGCGCCCTCGATGCCGAGCCGCGGCGCACCCAGCTTGCCGAAGATCAAAAGCCAGTTGCCGGCGACGTTGACCCCCATGGACAAAAGAGAGCCCGCCATCGCAATCTTCACCGTGTGCACCGCGCGCAGGGCGCCGGTCGTAGCGGCGGAAAACCCGTAGAAAAGATACGATACGGAGACGATGCGCAGATAGCCCGCCCCCTGCTCGACGACCTCCGCGTCCCTCGAAAAAACAGAGAGCACGGGGCCCGGCGCCGCAAAGGCCAGCGCTGTCACCGCAAGGACGAACAGGAGCGTCACGCGGTACATATACGCCAGAATGCCGTGCATCCGGCCGCGGTCCCCCTTGCCCCACGCCTGCGCGAGCAGCACGTTGGCGCCGTCTGCGATTCCGCCCACCGCCAGCGAGACGATGAAGAACACCTGATTTGCGAGGGCCGAGGCGGAAAGCTCCACCTCGCCGAGCTGCCCCAGCATCACGGTATCCGCCATATTCACCGAAAAGCTCACGAGGCTCTGCAGGGCGATCGGCACGGCGATCGAGAGCGTCAGCGCCGAAAGCGGCTTTGCCTCAGCCCGCATGGTTTTCCGCGTGGGTGGTGAAATAGCTGTTCATCACCCGGTTGTCGTGGGGGGCCGTCAGGTCTCGCCCCTCGTCGAGCGCCAGCTTATAGGTGATCACCTGCGCCGCGCAGGCCAGCTCTAGGCAGCTGAACACGCCGCCCCGCAGCTCGAGCTTCAAATCCTTTTCCCCGCGGACCGAAGCGCCGACCGCCCAGCCGTTTCCCCAGACCTCGTCCATGTAGCCGGTCAGAGAGAGCGCCTTCGCGTCGTCCGCGCCGCCGTCTGTAAAGGCGATCACACAGTGGTTCTGGTCGTAGCCGAAGTTCGGGCCGTGCAGCCCCTCCTCCAGCTCGTAGCCGATTGAGATGAATTTCGGCGTCTCCCAAGCCTTCACGGCGGCCTCCAGCGCCACGCCGCAGAGCGCGCCGGCGCCGGTGAACACAAGGCAGGACGAGCGCATCATGCGCCACTGGCTTTTTTCCTGCATCCAGCGAAGCGTCCGCTCCGGGATCGGGCGCAGCCCCGCCGGCACGGCCGCCGCCTGCGCGAGATACGCGGCATAGGCCTCGGGTCCCAGCGCGCCGCGCCTGCGGCCCAGCTCCAGCCCCAGCAGCATCAGCGTGAACACCGTCGTGCTGTAGCCGATGGTGCGCATCGGGTATTCCTCCTCGCCGCAGCCCATATCCAGAAAACACGCCGCTTCCCGTGCGGCGGGCGTTTCAGCCGATTCGCTCACCGCTGCATGGAGCAGCCCCTCCCGCTGGGCAAGCGCCTGCGCCGCACGGGTCAGCCGCGAGGTGCCGGTCTGCGAGATGAAGAGGTACAGCGCCTTCTTCCGGTGCACCCGCCCCGGGCGGCAGAATTCGCTCGGGACGACGGCGCGCGTCTCAAGCCCGGAGGCCTCCTCCATGAAATAGGCGGCGGTCTGTGCCGAGGTGGCCGAGGTTCCCGACCCCACGAGCACGATCTGGTCGAGCTCCGCCAGCCGGCCGCCGAGATAGTCAAACACTGGCGCCTGAAGTACCGCCCGGTTTTCCAGTATCCATTCAAGGCGGCTCGGTATGCGCTTGATACAAT
>URQJ01000169.1 GCA_900549945.1 uncultured Oscillospiraceae bacterium | reverse complement strand
GATGTATTCGTAGCCGCGCTTTTCAAAGAACGCGTGCGCGTCCGAATCGCCGCCCATCGGCACGCCGGGGAAGATGTAGGTATCCGGCGCGTGGCCGAGCACGGCGCGGCCGTATGGGCGCATAAGCGCCTCTGCCCGTTTCAAAAGCGCGGAGCCGACGCCTCGATTCCTGCATTCTGGCTGCACGCAGAGCAGAAGCAGTGCGTTCCTCCGCACAACGGCGAAGCCCGCGGGCAGGCCGCCCGCGCCGTAATGGATCAGCACCTGTGAGCCCTTGCCGACGCCGAGCCGCTTTTTGAGCGCGGCACAGTCCGTGCGCAGGGCCGGAAAGCACGCGTTGTAGAGCGCGTGCAGCGCGCCGAACAGCGCATCGGGCAGGTCGGGCAGCTCCGCCGCGGCAATCAGCATCATTGGGCGGCGCATTTCGTCCGCCATGCCGGGCAGGTCGCGCATCGATTCAGGCGGCATCGGCTCCTTCACGTGGCGCAGCGTGAAGCCGTATTCGAGCAGCGTTTCGAGATACGTCGTCGCGGTGCGGTGGTATTTCGTCATCGTCTCACCGAGGAAGTGCGCGGTACGCGGCCCCTCGCGGTAGTAGTTGTCTACGGGGAAGTGCCTGATCTCGCCGTTTTCCCCGTATACCCAATCCTGCGAGCCCTCGGCGGTGAAAACGGGATGCTCGACGGTAAAGATGAACTGCCCGCCGGGCCGCAGCCAGCGGCGCACCTTTTCGACGACGGCCGGGTAATCGGCGACGTAGTGCAGGGAAAGCGAGCTGAGCACGAGGTCGAAGCTGTTTTCGGGGAATTCGAGCGATTCGATCGCGCCGTGCCGGTATTCGATGCGGGCGGAAAGCCGCGCGTCGCCGGCGATTTTCCCGCGCGCGACCTCGAGCATGCGCGCCGAGAGATCGACGCCGAGCACCGATTCCGCGCCGTTTTCAACAGCCCAAATGCAGTGCCAGCCGTAACCGCAGCCGAGGTCCAGAACGCGCCTGCCCTCGACCGGCGGCAGAACGCTTTCGAGCGTCTCCCACTCGCCCGCGCCGGCCAGCCCCTCGCGCGAGCGGGTCATCTCGCTGTATTTTTGAAAAAACGACGGATCGTCGTAAATATTTTCCTTCAATTCGATCGCCTCCTGCTTTCGTTTGTACCCATTATAGCGGAGCCCGGCGCAAAAGCCAAGCGGTTTTACAAAATTATGCGGCGCCGCGCCGCAGGGCTTGCGGATTGGGCCGAAATGTGCGATACTGTTTAAAGAGAAATTTTGGGAGGAGAAGAAACCATGGCACTGACGTATAGGACCATCACGGAAACGCTCGATTTCGGGCCGCACATCACGAAGATCATTCTGGAGGCGGGGCGGCCGCTCACCGGCGCGAAGCTCGACCCGGCGCAGTTTTCCGTCCGCACTGAGCGCAGGGCAAAGCCCGGCGAGGCGTTCACTTGGCCGAAATTCATGGGCGAGCGCCCTGACGACCTGATGCAGGGTACGCGCACGGTCGAAAGCCTATATGTATCGGATGAAAACGGCGGGCCGGATGCGGACGGGCGCTGCATCACGCTCTGCATGGCTTGCTCGCCGCTCGCGGGTATCGGCTCCGTCATCCAGTTCGACGGCAATTTCAACGTGTTTCTCGACGTGCACAACGTAATCACGCAGACGGCGCCGATCGAGACGGCAGACGGTGTGATTTCCGGCCTCGTGTTCGACGCGGACGGCGGCAACCGCATGGTATATGCCGAGTGGCTGCAAACCGGCGCGTTTGCGCACCCCGATTCCGATCTGTTCTACGCGCACTACGAGCCGGCGCACACAGCGGCGGAAAAGCTGCCGCTCGTCATCTGGCTGCACGGCGCGGGCGAGGGCGGGCATTCACCGCTGATCGCCGCGGTTGCGAACAAGGTCGTCAATTTCCTGTCGCCCGAATTGCAGTCGTATTTCGGCGGCCGCTGCGCGCTGCTCGTGCCGCAGGCGCCGACGATGTGGATGGACGACGGCAGCGGGGAATACACGCAGGACGGCCATTCCAAATACGTTTCGGCGCTCGACGCGCTGATCGAGGCGTACCTTGCGGCGCGACCGTGGATCGACCGCACCCGCGTCTACATCGGCGGCTGCTCAAACGGCGGCTTCATGACGATGAAGATGCTGATCCATACGCCGGAGCGCTATGCGGCGGCGTTCCCGATCTGCGAGGCGCTGCGCGACGACTGGATTACCGACGCGCAGATCGAGGCGATCGCGAAAAAGCCGATCTGGCTGACGCACGCCGCCGCGGACGACACCGTGCCGCCCGAGACGCACGTGCTGCCGACGTATAAGCGTCTGAAAGCGGCGGGCGGCGAGAATGTCCACCTCACCTACTGGGACAAGGTTATCGACCTTTCCGGCAGATACAAGGGGCCGGACGGCGCGCCGTTTGAATATTACGGCCACTGGAGCTGGATCTACATGCTGAACAACGAATGCAGGCTCGATTTTGACGGCAGGCCCGTCACGGTCGGCGGCAGGCCCGTGACGATCGTCGAATGGCTCGCCGCGCAGAGGTGCCTGTGATGGGGCGGGCAGAACGCATGCGCAGCCCGGAAGAATTTATGCGCACCGTGCTGGATTTCGCGGAGGCGGACGCGCGCATCCGTCTCGTCGGGATGGAGGGCTCGCGCGTCAATGCGAACATCCCGAAGGACGAGTTTCAGGATTTCGACGTCACGTATTTTGTGGACCGCATCGAGGACTTCACGCAGAGCGACGACTGGCTCTCCGCCTTCGGCGAGATCGTCATGATGCAGAAGCCGGAGGACATGGAACTGTTTCCGGCGGAGGAAACGGGCTACTCCTACCTGATGCTTTTTTCCGATTACGTCAAGATGGATCTGACGCTGCTTGAAAAGCGCCATCTGCCGGCGTATCTCGCCGCGGACGGGCTGTGCACGATTCTGCTCGACAAGGACGGCGACGTGCCGCAGCCGCCTGCGCCGAGCGACCGGCGGTATCACCTGCAAAAGCCGAGCGCACGCAGCTTCGACGACTGCTGCAATGAATTCTGGAACCTAGGCACCTATGTGACAAAGGGAATCTGCCGCGGCGAACGGCTGTATGCGGCGGACCTGATGCAGCTCATGCGCAGCGAGCTTCTGCGCATGCTCGCGTGGCAGGTGGGGCTGCGCCGCGGCTACACGTTCAGCATCGGCAAGAACTACAAGTTCCTGCCGCAGTATTTGGAGGACGAAACGCGCGAGGCGCTCTACAGCACATATCGGATGGATTCCGCCGAAGCCCTCTGGCAGGCGCTCGAGACGTGCCAGCGGCTGTTCCGCGCGGCGTCGGGGGCGCTTGCGGCGGCGCTCGGGTATGCGTACCCGCCGTATGACCGCAGCATAACGGCCTATACGGCGCACTACAAGGCGCGCTTTGGACCGAAATAAGACAAAAAGCCCCGCCGGGTTCTTATGAACGGCCCGGCGGGGCTTTTGCTGCCTCCGGTTCTGCGGGAGGCAGCGGAATGCGGCGATCAGCCGGCCTCTGTCAGCGGGAAGGTGATTTCCCAGCCGCCCTCGATCAGCGTATCGGCGGTGACGAAGCTGCCGTACAGCGTGCAGTCTGCGAGCTGTGCGGGTGAAACATCAAAGACGTACTCCTCAAAGCTGTCGCTTCCGTTCTCGGCGAAAAAGCTGAGGCTGCCGAGGCATTCCAGCTTTTCGGCCCCGTTCTCGAGCCAGAGCTGGCCGTGGTTGTCGGTTTCGTGGATGTTTTCGTACAGCACCTGAATGTGCAGCAGGCCGTCGATATAGCCTATCGCGGTGACGGTGACGCCGGGCGCCGGCGCGGAGAGCGTGCCGGTCGGGACGAGCATGTCGGCGGTATACGAGCTGTCGATTTTGCTGCGCAGTACGTCAGCCGAAGAGCCGCCGAAGCCGCGCAGCGCTGCCCGCTGCGTGTCGGGCTCCGCCTGCGCCGCGGCGAGGTCGAGCCCTGTGACGGCGCCCTCCGTTTCCGTTTTGCCGGTCAGGAGCCGGCCGAGCGAAAAGGTCAGCTTGTCGCCCTCGATGTCCTGCCCGTCAAAGCGTGTGATCGAGATCAGAAAGCGCGCGGTGCGCGTCTGCGCGTCGTAGCCGACGCGCGAGCAGGTCGCCGAGCAGTCGAAGCCGCGGTTGATGCGGTAGCTGTCGAAGAGGTCGGTCGTCTCGTCGAGGCGGTCGCCGGTGAGGTCCTGCAGGGCGACGTAGACCTCGACGGTGTCGCTGTGCAGGTAGACGGAATCGACCGTGAGGCGGATGCCGTTGTCCTCGTCGCTCCGGTTCACGGGCTTGAAGAACTGCGCGGCGGCGGGGGAGATGCTGTAGAGCAGCGCGTAGCCGCTGGGGTCGGC
>URQJ01000168.1 GCA_900549945.1 uncultured Oscillospiraceae bacterium | reverse complement strand
CCTTGTCCTGCTGCTCGCCGTGCCGCAGCTTCTGACATGGACCTTCACGCAGGCGAGCGCGGAATCGTTCGTGCGCGGCTGGTTCAACTGGGGCAACCAGACGGACGGCTACCTCTGGTTCTACCTCGTCAATCTCGGCGCGGCGGCGCTGTTTATCCTGCCCGCGCTGTTTTCGGCACGGCGGCGCAGCTTTTCGGTCGCGGCCCCGGCGGTCGTGATCTGGTTCATCTGCGAATTCGTTGTGTTCCAGCCGAATACGTACGACAATAACAAGCTGCTCTACGCCGCATATTTCCTGCTCTGCGCCGTGACGGCCTCGTATCTCGTCGAGCTGTACCGCAGGCTGCGGGGGCTGCCCGGGCGGCAGGTGCTCGCCGGCGCGTTCCTCGTATTCTGCACGGTTTCGGCCATCCTGACGATCGCGCGTGAAAGCGTCGCCGGGTACTGCCTGTACGGAAAGGGTCAGCTTGCTGTTGCCGCATACGTGCAGGAGAACACAGAACCGGAAGACACGATTTTGACCGACATGCGCCACAACAACGAGATCGCCGCGCTGACCGGGCGCAACATCGTCTGCGGCTCGACGAGCTACGTCTATTTCCACGGCCTCGATTACGAGCAGCGCGAGGCCGATATGCGGGCGATGTTCCAAAATCCGGGCGGCAACCTCCTGCTTTTCAAGGCGTACAGCGTCGATTATGTGATGGTTTCCGCCTACGAGACGGATAATTTCAGTGCGAACGAAACGGCGCTCGCCGCGTTTTTTACATGCGTGTACGACGAAAACGGCGTCCGGCTCTACAAGGTGCCACAGCTTTAGCGCGCAGAAGCGGAGCGCGTAAGAGCCGGTATTCCGCGCTGTGCGCGGGGGGGATTCGGCGCAGAGGGACCGCAATTTTATTTGGGAGATTGAATTATGCAGAGACTTTCCGATATTTCGA
Organism: uncultured Oscillospiraceae bacterium; assembly: GCA_900549945.1. GTDB lineage: Bacteria > Bacillota > Clostridia > Oscillospirales > Acutalibacteraceae > Hominenteromicrobium. Next base: position 3,464 of record URQJ01000168.1, on the reverse strand, counting down.
CGATCCGGGCGGTCATGGAAAAGAACGGCTTCAGCTTTTCCAAGGCACTCGGGCAGAATTTTCTCATCAACCCATCCGTCTGCCCGCGCATGGCGGCGCTGAGCGGCGCAGCAGACTGCGCCGGCGCGGTCGAGGTTGGCCCGGGCATCGGCGTTTTGACGTGGGAGCTTTCGCAGGTCGCCAAAAAGGTCGTTTCGGTAGAGCTGGACAAGCGGCTGCTCCCCGTGCTCGGCGAGACGCTCGCGGACTGCGGCAACGTGAAAATCGTGAATGCGGACGTGATGAAGCTCGACCTGCGCCGGATGATCGAGGAGGAGTTCGGCGGCGGGCAGGTCGCCGTCTGTGCGAACCTGCCGTATTACATCACCTCGCCGGTCATCATGCGCCTTTTGGAGGAGCGCCTGCCGATCACGTCGATCACGGTCATGGTGCAGAAGGAGGCGGCGGAGCGCCTGTGCGCGCACCCGGGCGAGCGCGCCTGCGGGGCGGTGAGCGCGGCGGTCTGGTACTACGCGGAGCCGGAAATCCTCTTTGGCGTCAGCCGCGGCAGCTTCATGCCCGCGCCGAACGTCGATTCCGCCGTGATCCGGCTCCGCATCCGAAAGGCGCCGGCGGTGGACATTGCGGACGAGAAATTCTTTTTCCGCGTTGTCAAGGCGGCGTTCGCACAGCGCCGAAAGACGGCGGTTAACTCGATTGCAAACACGCTCGGCAAAAACAAGCAGGCCGTTACAGCGGCGTTCGAAGCGGCGGGCGTGCCGCTGAACGCGCGCGCCGAGGCGCTGACGCTCGAGGATTTTGCCTCGCTCGCCGGTGCGCTTCAGGCCGTATAATATCGCAGGACAAAGGAAAGCGGGGATGGTTATGAACAACAAAAAGCTGCGTCAGATCGACAAGGCCGTATACATTGCGCTGGTGGTGCTGGCCGCCGCGGCGATTCTCGTCGCGATGATCACAGGGCCAATCGGGAAGGATGACGTTTCCATCGGGGCGTCCGTGTGCGCCTGCCTGATCGCCGCCGCGGTTCTGTGGCGGACGATCCGCGCTTTCCACACGGCGGACAAGCCGTGATCTGCGCGGCTTTCGGCCGGAGGGAACACGCATCATAAAAGGAAAGGCGCTGCGGGCTGCCTGCGGCGTTTTTTTATTTGGCTTCGGTGCCGGCTTCCCGGCTTGAAACGGACGGAAAGCAGACCTCTGATTTTTCACCAAAATAGAAAATTTTTCCGGATTTGCGGTATGATTCGATTGTGTGCCGCAGGAAAATGCAAAAGGTGCGGCCTTCAAACGGAGGGGCCGCGCTTTTTGCATACGCCGGGCAGCCGGCGGCGTACTAAGGGTATTTTACTTCACTTTCATTACGGGAGATTTTCGGATGGATGAATATAGGATGGCGGCGGAGCAGCTCAGCCGGTTTTCTCAAATGCCGCGCGAGGAGCAGCGCTGTGCGGGAACCATCGAGATTTATCTGCGGCACATGCGCGCCTTCGCCGCTTGAGCGGTGACAAGGACGACCGGGTCATGCCTGTCGGACGGCTGATCCGCAAGGTGCGGATCAGCGACGAGCTGCCGCGGCTTTTTGAACATCCTAAAAGGTGATATGACGATCTGCGGTCCCCGGCCGGAGCGGCCGGAAATCGCCGCGCAGTATGAAGCGGCGATGCCGGAATTCCGCCTGCGGCTTCAGGCCAAGGCCGGCTTGTCGCGGACGGAGCCCATTGCACTGCGCATGGAGGATGACGGCCGTGATACATACACTTTCTTCACGCATAGCCAACACAGCGGGAAAGAAATGAAATGGCTTGATAAATGGGCATGGATATGGTACAATTCTATTCATCGTAAAATAAAGTGCAGTATACTGCGAAATTGACTTAGGTTTTCTGTGTGCTAGAGAACATATTGTTAGCATATCGATATCATATATCGAACAAGCATGCGTAAGCTATGTATAAAAATCGATTTAGGGAATAGAGATCAAATCGTTGTGAAAGGGAATGATTTCAATGACAACACAGCAGGAAGCGATGAATCCGGGCACGGCGCGAAAGCTCTTGGAAGTTGGAGAGGCATTTTGCATTCCGGGGCCTTTTTTCTCCTACGAGGAGATCAAGGTGGGCAATGTCAACCACACCTATAAGGTGAATTATATCCGCGACGACGGCTCCGGCATGGCGCAGATCAAGTCGTATCTGGTGCAGCGCGTGAATACGTACGCGTTTCAGAACCCGGTGGCGCTGATGTCCAATATTGACAAGGTGACCGAGTACATCCACAAAAAATTCCCCGATACGAAGTGCCTGCATTTTCACCACACGGCACAGCGGAGCAACTACCTGATGGATCAGGACGGCTTCTGGCGGCTGAGCAACTATGTGCCGTCCGTCACGTTCAACAGCTGCGACGATCTGGATATCGTGCGCAGCACGGGTCAGGCGTTCGGTGATTTTCAGATGATGCTGTCCGATTTTGATGCGGGCGAGCTGTTTTACACCATCCCGGACTTCCACAACACGCGCAAGCGCTATGAGAAGCTGAAGGCCGATGCGGCAATGGATCCCTGCGGCCGTGTGGCCGAGGTGCAGGATCTGCTGGACTGGCTGCTGTCCGTTGAGGACGAGGCGTGCAGACTGACGGATTTACAGGAGCAGGGCGTGCTGCCGCTGCGCGTGACGCACAACGATACGAAGATCAACAACGTGCTGTTCGACGAGGAGACGCATCTGCCGCTGGTCGTGATCGACCTCGATACCGTGATGCCCGGCCTTGTCGGCCACGATTTCGGCGATGCGATCCGCTTTGCGGCGAATTTCGTGGAGGAAGACAGCCCCGAGGCGGATAAGGCGGGCGTGAACCTGAATATTTTCTGGGCATTTGCGGAAGGCTTCCTGCATAAAACGGCGGCGACGCTGACGGAGGCCGAGGTGGAAACGCTGGGCGGGAGCTGCTTCACGCTGGCGTGCGAGCTGGCCACACGCTTTTTGGACGATTACATCGTGGGCGACAAGTATTTCAAGATCAAGGACCCGAAACACAATTTGATCCGCACGCGCTGTCAGGTAGCGCTCGCCAAGGATATGCAGTGCAAGATGGACGCGATGAACGCCATCGTGCGCGACTGCTGGGTGCGCTATAAGGATCTGTAAAAATGCCTTTGGGGCATGATTCTCGATCGAATACAGGTATTTGCACAGCGGCGCCCTTTCTGCTATACTGAATGCAGAATAGAACGGAAGGGGCGCTGGAAATGGAATACACACAGCTTGGCGGCTCGGTGCTGCGCGTTTCGCGCGTGTGCCTCGGCTGCATGGGCTTCGGAGACGCGCAGTCCGGCCAGCACGGCTGGACGCTCGACGAGGCGCAGACGCGGGAGATCCTCCGCCATGCGCTGGAAAACGGGATCAACTTTTTTGACACGGCGATCGTCTACCAGAACGGCACGAGCGAGCAGTTTGTCAGATCGG
>URQJ01000167.1 GCA_900549945.1 uncultured Oscillospiraceae bacterium | reverse complement strand
CCTCAAACTGCTTCTCGTGCAGGTATTCGTTCCATACCGTTACCTTGATTGCCATACTGTGACCATCCTTTCTTTGCTGCCGGGCGGGCTCTATACCGCCCGTTCCTCCCTCGAATCAGACGACCGGTTCCCACGTGCCGCTCTCGGCCGAGCGCAGCACCGCGTCCATTGCGTGCTGGTTGACGCGCCCGTCCTCGATCGTCGCGGCCTTGCCGTCCGGATTTCCGTTGATGATGTCGGCAAACGACTGCATCTGATCCACCTTGAATTTCGCCGGAATCGGCAGTTTCGTGAACACATGCGCTTCCGCGTTCGCCTCGCCGATGCAGATCGAGATCTCGTCGGTGTCGGGCGCGCAGTGGTCCAGCTCGTACTGAATCGCGCCGCGGCTGCCGTAGATCTCCATCGTCTGGTAATTGCCGCGCCCGTAGCCGTAGCGCGTGATGCGGAACGTCGCCGCCGTTCCGCCGTCCATCTCGGCGAAGTAGTTTGCGAAGTCGTCCACATCCACCTGGCCCGCGCCGCTGCCATCCAGCCTTTCGCGCGCGCCGATGAACGTGCCCGTGTGGCTAACAAGCCGCTTGTACTCCTTGCCGGTCACGAAGCGGACGAGGTCGAGCGCGTGGCTGCCGAGGTCGCCGAGCGCGCCGGAGCCGGTATACCGCTTTTCAAAGCGCCAGACGAGCGGCGTGTTGCAGTGCGGCAGGCCCCACGCCTGATAATACTGCATATCGACGTGGTAGATATCGCCGATCATGCCGCGCTCGATCAGATCCTTCGCATAGCGCGCCGCGGCCTTGAAGCGGTAGGAAAAGCACACCATGCTTTTCACGCCCTTTTCCGCCGTGACTGCCGCAAGATGATCCGCCTCCTCGCTTGTCATGACGATCGGCTTCTCAACGGCGTACGGCTTTCCCGCCTCCGCCGCGGCGAGCGCCACCTCGTAATGCACATAGTTCGGCGTGGAAATATCCACCGCATCGACGTCCGGGCAATTGATCAGGTCGCGGTAATCCGTGAAGCAGTGTGCCTCGTCGATGCCGTACGTCTCCTGCGCATAGCGCAGCGCCTCGGGGTCGATGTCGCACACCGCCGTGAGCTTGAGGTCCGGGCTACGGTCGATGCCCGGCAGATGCACGCCTCTCGAAATACCGCCGATGCCAACGCTTCCCACTCGAATTTGACTCATAATACAATTCCTCCTTATCGATCACTGCGTTCTGCGCAGCAATTTCCAATCCAATTCCGCATCCGCGCGGACGAACAAAGGCAGCACCGCGAGCGGTGTTTCGCAGAACACCGTCTGCCCGCCCTTCCAGCACTTTCCGCTCTCCGCCTCGATCCATTCGGCGCCTGCGGGCAGGTACACCGTCTTTCCGGTGCAGCCCGCGCGCGTGACCGGCGAGACGAGCACATCCGGCCCGAACATGTAGGCGTCGCGGTGCTCCCACGCCGCCGGGTCCTCCGGGAAATCGAAGAACAGCGGGCGCATGATCGGCGTGCCGTCCGCATGGCAGCGGTCCGCGAGGCCGCGGATGTACGGGCGCAGCCGCTCGCGCATCTGCATGTAATCCTTTAAAATCGGATACGCCTCGTCGCCGAAGCTCCACACTTCGTTCGCCGCGCCGCTCGGCGCCATACCGCCGCCAAGCTCTTTGGAAAGCGGTTCACCCTCCGGCGAGCGCACGCCGTGCAGGCGGAACACCGGGCAGAACGCGCCGTACTGGAACCAGCGCACCAGCAGCTCGCGGAACGCGGGGTCCTCCGGATCGCCGCCGACAAAGCCGCCGATGTCGGTCGTCCACCACGGGATGCCCGCGATGCCCATATGCAGGCCTGCGGCGAACTGGTTGCGGAAGCTCTCGAAGCTCGAATGGATGTCGCCCGACCAGACGAGCGCGCCGTACTTCTGCGAGCCGGCCCACGCGCAGCGCAGGAGGTTCAAAATATTCTTCTGCCCCGCCTTCTCCATGCCTTCAAAGAAGGTCTGGGCGTAGCACTTCGGGTAGATATTGCCGATCTGCACGTTCGGCCCAAGATGATAGCGGTAGTTGTCGAAATCGTAGTAGGAGTACTCCGGCTCGGCCTCATCCAGCCAGAACACGCGCACGCCCTTGTCGTAGTAATTCTTCTTCACTTCGTTCCAGACGAATTCGCGCGCCTCGGGGTTCGTCGCGTCGTAGTGGATCGTGTCGTCCACGCAGTGCAGCCCCACCGGGAAGCCGCGCTCCACGTTGATGAGCAGGCCGCGTTCGCGCATCTCGTGGAAATTCGCGCACTTGTGGTCGACGGTCGGCCAGATCGAGACCATCAGCTCGATGCCCATTTCCTTCAGCTCGCGGATCATCGCGTCCGGATCGGGCCAGTACTGCGGGTCGAAGCGCCATTCGCCCTCGAGCGGCCAGTGGAAGAAATCGACGACGATGACGGAGATCGGCAGGCCGCGGCGCTTGTACTCGCGCGCCACCTCCAAAAGCTCCTCCTGCGTCTGGTAGCGCAGCTTGCACTGCCAGAAGCCCATCGCCCAATCCGGCATCATCGGCACGGTGCCGGTCACGGCGGCGTAGGACTCCTCGATTTCCGCCGGGGTATCGCCCGCGGTAATCCAATAGTCGATGACCTTTGTGGAGACGGCGCGCCACGAGGTCACGTTCGTGCCGAAGGTGACGGAGCCGACGCCCGGGTTGTTCCAGAGGAAGCCGTAGCCGAGCGAGGAGAGCACAAACGGCACGCTCGCCTGCGAATTGCGGTGCGCAAGCTCCAGCTCGCAGCCCTTGAGGTTCAGAAGCGGCTGCTGGTACTGGCCCATGCCGAACAGCATTTCCTTCGGATCGGATTCAAACCGCACGGTCGCCGAGAAATCGCCGCCGAGAATCGGCCTGTGCTCGCGGGCGTCCACGTCGAGCGCGCTGCACTTCGGGGAGGTCACGTCCCGGCGGTTGCGGACGAATTCCTCCAAAAGCAGCTTGCCGTTCTGATTATAGAACGTGAGCTTGCCCGCCTTTGTGACCTTCGCTGTGATTTTGCCGTTTGTGACCGCCGCTTCCTTTTCGCCGACCACGATCTCGGCCGAGGCGCTGTGCGGCGCCTCAAGCGCCCAGTTTTCGGGCGGCATCTGAGGCATCTTCGTCGAGCGGACGCGCAGGGCGTTTTCGCCCCACGGCTCGATCCACAGCTTTTCATTGTTGTCGGTCACCACGAGGCGGCCGTCCATTTCGCGCAGAATCGCCATACAAAACTTCCTTTCCGTTATAAAAGCCTTTCATACAATCCCCGGCCTGTGCCGTTTTACCTAAATCATACCGCAAACCGGCGTGATTTTCTATAGTAATCTTTTGATATTATTGCGGATTTTTGCGAAATTCACCGCGGCTTACCGCGCCTGATGGTATGCTATCCCAAAACAGGATACTTTCCCGCCTATTTCCTGCTCCCCGTGCGCGCACGTTCAGGCTTTCCGGCTTCGGGAAACGCCTCTTATGGAAATTTGTGCCCAGCCGATAGTTTTCCCCCGCAAATCGCGGTAGACAGCGCGGGCCGCGCCTGTTATACTCAAAACAGGAATCTTTTGGGAACGGGACGGGCGGCATGCCTGTCCGGAAAGGAAGGAATTGTATGCTTACAAAAACGCTCGATGCTTCCATGCTGAACATCCCCCACGACCCGCGCGTGCTCGCGCCGCTGTGCAGGCGGCACGGCATTGCGGCGGTCAGCGCGACGCGCGCTCTGCTTGAGGACCCGCGCGCCGCGCAGGAAGCCGCCGCCATTTTCCGGGAAAACGGCGTTGCCTTCGGCCTGATGCCCATGCCCGCCGATTTTTACAGCTGGGAGCTGGACGGCGGTGCGTTCGACGCGGCTCTGAAAACGCTCGCCCTGCACGCGGCGGCTGCGGAAAAGCTCGGCATCCGCCACGCCTACAACCACGTGTGGTCCTCCGGCCCGCGCGCCTACGACGAGAATTTCGATTGGCACGTGCGCCGCGTGCGCGCCGTCACAAATATTCTGGAGGCGCACGGCATCCGCTACGGGCTGGAATTTCTCGGCCCGCACGAGCTTTTGTCCATGCAGGCGCACCCGTTTGTTCACACGCTCGACGGCGTGCTCGCGATCGCAGACGCCGCAGGCGGCTATGCGGGCGTTGTGTTCGACACTTTCCACTGGTACTGCTCGACAAACGGCGACCGCGACACACTGCTCTACATGGAGCAGCATGCCGACCGCCTCGTGCTGCTGCACGTCAACGACGGTGTGCCCGGCGTCCCCTTTGACCGGCAGCGCGACCTCGAGCGCCGCCTGCCGATGGAGACCGGCGTGATCGATTCGCGCTCGGTATTCCGCCGGCTGAACACCAAAGGCTGCGGCGCGCTGTGCATGATCGAGATCGGAAGAGCACACGTCTGAACTCCAGTCACGGCATAGATCTCGTAT
>URQJ01000166.1 GCA_900549945.1 uncultured Oscillospiraceae bacterium | reverse complement strand
GCTCTGCCACGCGCGGCCGCGCTCGCCCGCGGGTTCGCCGCCGAGCACGGTCAGCGCGCGCTCGGTATCGTGCGTGCCGATATGGTTCATCAGGATGTCGAGCACCTGCGGCGGATAGTTTTCGACGATCGTCTCGATGCGGTCCATCATCAGCGAGGCGTGCGCACCGCAGAGGAAGCCGAGGATCGCGTCGCGGAACGGATAGTTCATCACGCTGTCGAGCTGCCCGCCCATCAGGTAGCGGCGGCGCACGCCGTAGGCCGTCTTGTTCGAGGCGTCCTCCCAGACTTCGCCGAGCACGAGCGCGTTTTCGTCGAAGCCTTTTACCGCGCGGTTCAGGCTGTCGATGAAGCAGTCGGGCAGCTCATCGGCCACATCGAGCCGCCAGCCGGCCGCGCCCGCCTTGAGCCAGCGGCGGATGATGCCGCTTTCGCCGTTGATGTACGCGTCATAGGCCGGGTTGCCCTCGCGCACGTTCGGCAAGGTGATGAAATTCCACCAGCATTCGTAGTCGTCCGGCCAGCGGCGGAACGAATACCACGGGTAGTAGGGGGACTGCTGCGAGCGGTAGGCGCCGCCGTCGCCGTAGCGGCCCTCGCGGTTGAAATAGATGCTGTCGCTGCCCGTGTGGCTGAACACGCCGTCGAGCAAAATGCGGATGCCGCGCGCCTTCGCCGCGGTACATAGCGCGCGGAAGTCCGCTTCCGTGCCGAGCAGCGGGTCAATTTTCTCGTAGTTCGCCGTGTCGTAGCGGTGGTTCGAGTGCGATTCAAAGATCGGGTTCAGGTAGATGCAGGTCACGCCGAGCGATTCGAGGTAACCGAGCTTCTGCTCGATGCCCTTGAGGTCGCCGCCGAAAAAATCGCTGTTCGTGATCTCCCCCGCGGCGTTCGGCCGCCATTCGGGCTGCTCGTACCAGTCGCCGTGCATCGTGCGCCCGTAGGGGACGTCCTGCTTTTTCTCGCCCGAGCTGCAAAAGCGGTCGGGGAAGATCTGGTACAGCACGCCGCCCGCGAGCCAGTCCGGCGTTTTGAAGTCCGCGGCGTACACCGTGAGCTGCCAGTCTTCGCTGCCGCCCGAGCGCGCCTCGCCGCCGATGTCCTTTTTCAGCACGGAATGGCCGCGGGAGGTGCGCAGCTCGAAGTGGTAGAAGCACAGGCCGGCGTGCTGCGGCGCGAAGTGGCACTCCCACCACTCGTGGTCGTCGCCGTTCATGCCGCACCAGAACATGTCGCAGCAGACAGTGCGGCCGTCGGCGTCCTGAATCAGCAGGTAGGCGGCAGAGCAGGCCATGCTGCGCGGCACGGTGATTTTAAAGTGGACGCGCGTGCCGGCCTGCACGGCGCCGGTGGGGCTGCGGTATATGGGGTTTCTGGAGTTGAAAAAAGTCATGGCGGAAGCTCCCTTGCGGTTTTTCTCTGGGCTGCGTTTTCGGGAAAAAGGGGCGCCGGAGCTGTTCCGGCGCCCCTTTGCAGGCTGCGTGTGCGGGTTATGCCTTTTTCTTTTCGGTTGTAGCGCTGACGGGCTTTGCGAGCCAGATGTTGTTCGCGTAATCGCGGATTGAGCGGTCGGCCGCGAAGATGCCGGCCTTTGCCGTGTTGACGAGCGACATCGCGTTCCACTTTTTCTGGTCCTTGTAGAGGCGCTCCGCCTGCCGCTGGGCGTCGCTGTAGGAGGCGAAGTCGGCGAGCGCCATATACTGGTCGACGTTGAGCAGCGCCTGATGCAGATTCGAGAAGGTCTTGCCGTCGAAGCCGCGGCCGAGCGCGTCGACCGCCTTTCTGATGATGCTGTTGTTCTCGTACTGGTTGCGCGGGCGGTAGCCGGAGGCGCGCAGGCTGTTGACCTCCGGCGTCGTCATGCCGAAGAGGATGAGGTTGTCGTCGCCGACCGCCTCGAGGATCTCGACGTTCGCGCCGTCGAGTGTGCCGAGCGTGATCGCGCCGTTGATCATGAACTTCATGTTTGAGGTGCCGGAGGCCTCGGTGCCGGCGAGCGAGATCTGCTCGCTGATTTCGGCGGCCGGGGTCAGAAGCTCGGCCCAGGAGACGCAGTAGTTTTCGACGAAGATCACGCGCAGCTTCTGGTTGACGCGCGGGTCGTTGTTGATCGTGTTCGCGAGGCAGACGATGAACTGGAGGATCTCCTTCGCGAAATAGTAGCCGGGCGCCGCCTTCGCGCCGAAGAAGAAGGTGTGCGGCGTGTAGTCGGCGTTCGGGTTTTCAAGCAGCCACTGGTAAACAGAAAGGATGTGCAGCGCGTTCATGTGCTGGCGCTTGTACTCGTGCAGGCGCTTGACCTGCACGTCGAAAATGCTGTTCGGGTCGATGATCTGGCCCTGCGTGCGCTTCACGTGCTCGGCAAGGCGCTGCTTGTTTGCGAGCTTGATCGCCTGCAGCTTCTCGAGCACGGCCGCGTCGTCCTTATAGGCCATCAGCTTTTCAAGCTGCGTCGCGTCGTGGATGTAGCCGTCGCCGGTCAGCTCCGTGATGAGCGCGGCGAGCTTCGGGTTCGCCTGATTGAGCCAGCGGCGGTGCGCGATGCCGTTCGTGACATTCTTGAACTTCTGCGGCATCTCGGTGTAGAAATCGTGGAAAACGCTGTCCTTTAGGATCTCGCTGTGCAGCTCGGAAACGCCGTTCGTGCTGTGGGTCGCGAGCACCGCGAGGTTCGCCATGCGCACGTAGCCGTCGCACAGCGGCGCCATGCGCCAGATCTTGCCCTCGTCCACGCCCTTATAGCGCATTTCGTCCCAAAAGCGGCGGTTGATCTCCTCGACGATCTGGTAAATGCGCGGCAGGCGCGATTTGAAGAGCTCTACGCTCCAGCACTCGAGCGCCTCGCTCATGACCGTGTGGTTCGTGTAAGCGATCGTGCGGCGGACGATGTCCCACGCCGCGTCCCAGCTGTAGCCGCATTCGTCGAGCATGATGCGCATCAGCTCGGGGATCGCGAGCACGGGGTGCGTGTCGTTCAGGTGGATCGCCGCGAGCCTCGGCAGGTCGTCGAGCGAGCTGTGGGCGTACAGGTGGCGGCGCACGATGTCCTGCACAGAGGCGGAAACGAGGAAATACTGCTGCGCGAGGCGCAGGCTCTTGCCCTCGTAGTGATTGTCCTCGGGGTAAAGGACTTTTGTGATCGTCTCGGCCATCGCGGTCTGCTCCATCGCGCGCATATAATTGCCGCTGTTGAAGAGCTTCATGTCGAATTCATTCGCCGCGGCGCGCCAGATGCGCAGGACGGAAATGCCCTTGCCGTCCATGCCGGAGACGTACAGGTCATACGGGATCGCGAGAATGGAATTGTAGTTCTTGTGGCGCACGGAGTGGTACTGGTCGTGCCACTGTTCCTCGATGTAGCCGTCGAAATGCACCTCGATGGCGTTCTCATCGACTTTCTGCATCCATACCTCGCCGCCCGGCAGCCAGAAGTCCGGCAGCTCGGTCTGCCAGCCCTCGACGAGCTTCTGGCGGAAGATGCCGTACTCGTAGCGCAGCGAGTAGCCCATTGCCGGGTAGCCCTGCGTGGCGAGGCCGTCGAGGAAGCATGCCGCGAGGCGGCCGAGGCCGCCGTTGCCGAGGCCGGCGTCCGGCTCCTGCTCATAGAGCGCGTCGAGCTTCGCGCCCATATCGGAGAGCGCCTTGCGGAATTTTTCCTCAAGGCCGAGGTTGAAGAGGTTGTTTTTCAGGGAGCGCCCGAGCAGGAACTCCATGCAGAGGTAGTAGACCTGCTTTGTGTCGCTCTTTTCTGCGTTGCGGACGAATTCGTTTCTGCCGCGCATCAGAAGATCGCGCACAACAAGGGCGGACGCCTTGTAAAATTCCTCGTCGCTGGCGTTTTTAGAGGAGACGCCGTAGATGTGAGAGAGTTTTTCTTGGATCGCCGTTTTCACCTGTGCGACCGTCATGCCGTAATTCATGTAGTACCTCCTAAGTTGTTACAGACGTAAAATACACGATATTTGTGCATATTGCATAAAACAAAATACTTTAGCACACAAAAACAAAGGGATTCAAATAAATTATATACTAAAAACACGGTGGATTCAATACCGAACCAGACGAAGTTTGCCATTTCGCTTTGTATGGTTTTTACAGAAAAACGGCGCAAAACGCCTTCCCCCGCCGTATCGTCAAAAACACGGCGGGAAACCGGGCGCACCGCGCGGCCCGCTCTGCCTATTATAGGATGTTTTTGAAAAATTAACAAGCCGTTTTTCGTAAAACATCAGATAAAATGCGGGTTTTCGGCCTTTTTTTACAGCGTGGGCGCAAATTTTCCCCGTCTCCCTTTCCTTTTTGCCCGAAATGCAATATAATAGGGACAGAGAATCCGGCGGCTGCGCCTGAAGCGGCGCGCCATGCGGAAAGGAAGGCAGAAAGATCGGAAGAGCACACGTCTGAACTCCAGTCACGGCATAGATCTCGTATG
>URQJ01000165.1 GCA_900549945.1 uncultured Oscillospiraceae bacterium | reverse complement strand
TTGGCGCTCATGTGCAAGGCGCTGGAGGTCGATATCCGCGTAAATGATGCCCTGCGAGAACATCTTGCTCTCGGCCAGCAGTGCGCCGTTCTCCGCGATCAGGTCGTGGCCCGCAAAAACGAGGTCCTGCGTGGACTCACCGAAACCGGCATCTGCATACAGGTACGCACACAGCAGTCGGCCGGACTGCTGACGAACAAGGTCGCGGCGGTAGCCCGCCTTGCCGATGATCTCATCCGAAGCGGACAGGTTGACGATGATGTGCGCGCCCATCTGCGCCAGCGCGGTGGACGGCGGGTTCGGCACCCACAAGTCCTCGCAGATCTCCACGCCGACGACGACGTCCGGCGCAAGCTCAACCAGCACGTCGCGGCACGGGTACCATTCGTCCATGAAGCGGAGCATACCGCTCTCGGGCGCGGGCGAAAAGTGGCGCGCCTCGTAGAATTCGGAGTAATTCGGCATGTTCTGCTTCGCGGGCAGCGCGAGCAGCGCGCCGCGGCAGAACACCGCCGCACAGTTGTACAGCGCGCCGTTTGACGCCACCGGCATGCCGACCGCACACAGGATGTCGAGATCCTTCGCCTTTTCGATCAGCGCCATCAGACTTTCCCCGGCACTCTCCAGCAGCCGCCTGTCCTTGAACAGGTCGCCGCAGGTGTAGCCCGTCACGGAAAGCTCGGGGAAAACGATGGCCGCCGCGCCGTTTTCCGCCGCTTCCGCGATCATCCGGTACATTTCGGCCGTGTTGTAGGGGCAATCCGCCACCCGCACGGGGGGCGTCGCCGCCGCGATGCGGACAAAACCGTCCGCCTGCCGCTTCATATCCATCTTATCTCTTTCCTTCCTGAAAGTCCCCCTGCCCGAAAAAGAGCAGGGGGAAATTTTTGCTGTAAAATCGGTTCTCAGCCCGCAGCAGGCGCTTCAGCCGCCGAGCTCTCCGTGATGGCGGGCTCCGGGTTCGGCGAGGGCGTCGGGTCGGGGGTGGGGGCCGGCGTAGGCGTGGGTGCCGGCGTCGGTTCAGGCGTCGGGGTTGGCTCAGGCGTCGCCGGGACAGCCGTGGGCGCCGCCGTCGGCTGCGCGGTCGGCTTCGCAGTGGGTTTAGCCGTCGGCTCAGCTGTCGCCGCCGGCTTCGGCGTAGGGTTTTCGTTCACGTCAGTTCCCGGGCCGATGCGGTAGATCTTACCGCTCGCACCGTAATACGAGGAGGGCAGCTCTTCCGTTTTCACGACTTCGCCGTCCTTGATATAATCGCGCCACGCCTCGGCGGTGTAGCCCCAGTTGCCGCTCGTAGAGAGCACCTTCTCGCCCTTTTTGAGGTTGTAGTCCGTCACGTATTCGACGGTATCCAGCGGCGGGATCGAGCCGGTTTCCTCGGAATAGACCTCGATGCTGTCCCATTCCTCCGGCTGCCGGCCGTAGAACTGCACGTGCAGCGTCACGCCGTCCATCCACGCCATGATGTACACGGCCGTGTCCAGATCGTTGCGGAACTGGAAATCCAGCTCGTTGTAGCTCACCGTCGCGTCCAGGCCGATCGGCACGTACGACGAGGGCGAGGAATGGCACTCGCGGTCGGTGATCGTCATGCCCGCGCGCAGCGCAGCGCCGTAGATCGTCGAGGAGGCCTGACAGATTCCGCCGCCGTACATATCGACGAGCGCGCCGCCCGAAAGGCCGCCCGCCGGCAGAAAGCCGGTCGAGGCGTTTGTGGAATCGCCCACCGTGTCCTCATACGAAAAGGTCTCGCCCGGCTCGAGCACCGTGCCGTCCACGCGGGAAAGCGCGAGCCCCATATTGTGGTTGCCGTTTTCGGTGTTGGTGGAAACCGTTTCGAAATCGGCGATTTTGACAAAGTCCTTTTTGAGCTGCGCCGTCGTCACCTTCGCGGGGGTCGTCTCCATCACGGCCTGCACCGTGCCGCTCACACCCTTTTGGAACTGCGCGCAGACGGCCTCAACGGTTTTCTGCACATCGAGCGTTTTGCCGTCCACGCTTTCCGTAAAGACGAATTCGCCCTTATCGTAATCGTAGGATTCAACGGCCGCGTCCTTGCACTCTACGTTGAATTCCGCGCCGCGGGCGGTCAGCTCCTCCTCGAGCGCCGGCAGCTTCAGCGTATAGGCAAGCTCGTGCTCGCCCGCCTTCTGGTCGCGCAGAATGCTTTGCAGCGCGTTGTCTAAAATATCGATGATCTCGACGTCCTCGCCCGATACCTCGATTTTTTCCTCGCCGGCCGAAAGCGTGACCGTGAGGCCGGCATATTTTTCGGAAAGCGCCGCGCGGCAGGCCGCCACAGCTTTTTCCAGCGTCATGCCGGATATATCGACGTCACCCATCTTGGTGCCCTCCGGATACACGGCCTCCGTCTGAACGGGCGCGCTGCTCTCCTCCTGTGCCGGCGCCGTTCGGCAGCCTGCAAGGCCGCCCACAAGAAGCGCGGCGGAGAGAAGCGCCGCCAGCACAAGCCGCCGGTCTCTCTTTTTCTCCATCTCGAACATCCTTTCACGAAGCGCGTCCCACCGCGCCTTATCCCGTCTATCCCTCCGGTCCCGCGCTTTTTCGGCGCCCGGCCGGCCTGCTTGTCCTATAGTTATAGATTCATTATACCCGCGGGGCGCCGGGTTGTAAAGCTGAAGTTCTTAAAAGTGCCTTAAAAATTCCGCATAGCGCCATGCCGCATATGGAAATCTGCGGAAAAGTGTGGTACACTTATTTTAACAAACGGGCCGCCCGGTATGCACGCCGGGCACGTCCCCCGCAAAACAGCCCCGGCCTGCCCCTGGTTTTTTGGCGCAGGCTGCTTGCGTGCGAATGTATGGAAAGGACAGCCTCTGTGCGGCAGGGGCTCGGTGATTTTTATGCGGATACTGATTCTCACCTGTGCGACCGGCGGCGGCCACCTGCGTGCCGCGGCGGCGCTTGAAAGCTACATTCGGGAGACGACCGGCCACGAGGTCATCCAGATGGATTTCCTCAAGAGCATCGGCAAGCTCCTCGACAAAACCATCTGCGACGGCTACCTGTTTATGGCGAAAAAAACGCCGGCCCTTTTCGGCCGCCTGTACAAATCCGCGAACAGGGACAACACCTTCGCCGATTTTGTGCCCCGCACCTCCGAACTGCTCGCCTACCAGCTTTTCCCGCACATCGACGAGCTCCAGCCGGACGTCATCATCAGCACGCACCCCTTTGCGACCGAGATGGTCTCGAGCCTCAAGGAGGAGAAAAAGATCACCTGCCCCCTGATCTGCATCATGACCGACTACGGCGTGCACAAGGCGTGGATCGCCCCGTACGTCGATGCGTACGTCGTCGCCTGCGAGGACATGGTGGACGACCTCGTGCGCCTCGGCATCCCGCGGCAGAGCGTCCACCCCTACGGCATCCCCGTGCACGACGTATTTTTCGACAAGGGCGACCAGCCAAAGCTGCTGCGCGAGATGGGGCTCGACACGGACGTGCCGACCGTGCTCTTCATGGCGGGCAGCATGGGCGTCTCCAACATCGTGCAGCTTTACAGCGAGCTGTGCGCCTCGCCGCTTGACCTGCAGATCATCATCATCACCGGCAACAACGAGAAGCTCTACAATCTCTTTGCAGAGCAGATCCCCACATCGCCGAAAAAGACGAAGCTCGTCCAGTTCACAAAGGAGGTCGAGCGCTACATGCACGCCGCCGACCTCATCGTCACAAAGCCGGGCGGCCTCACGGTCTCCGAGGCGCTGGCCTGCAACCTGCCGCTCGCCGTGTTCGACGCGATCCCCGGGCAGGAGGAGGACAACGCGAACTTTTTGCAGACGCACGACATGGGCGTGCGCATCACGAAGGACAATTTCGCCGCGGTCATCTCCTCCCTGATCGAGCACAAGGAGCGCCTGCGCCGCATGCGCGAAAGCTGCCGCAAATTCGATAAATCCCGCGCGAACGAGAACATCGTCGCGCTCGCCGCGCGCCTTGCAAAGGAATTCGCGGCCTTTAACCCCGAGGTCAGCTTCGCGTCGCGCAAGGGCCGCTTCAGCCTGCGCGCCGCCGCGGTCATTTTCGACGAAAAGGGACGCGTGCTTCTCTCCACCGGCAGCGGCATGCGGCAGACCTGCCTGCCCGGCGGGAACGTCACCGTGAATGAAACCGCCGAGGACGCGCTCGCCCGCACGCTGGGCGAAGCGCTCGCGGTCGAGGTTTCCGCCGGCCGGCCGCTCTGGATCTGCCAGAGCTTTTTCACCTCCGCATAGATGGGAGAAAGCTCCGCTTGCCCGGTCTTGTACTCCTGTTCCAGACGGTCACGCTCTTTGCGCCATGCGGTGATAGGCAGCTTGCCATCCTTGAAATGCGGTTTTAACTTGCGCTCTGCCATGTGATACAGGCGGAGTGCGTTTTCATTTTCGGACATAAACTGCTCCCGCTTGCCTTTCCATTTGATAGTCGCTAACTTATCGGCAATGGGCTTGC
>URQJ01000164.1 GCA_900549945.1 uncultured Oscillospiraceae bacterium | reverse complement strand
GCGGCATCGGTCGACCTCGCGCCACGTGTGGAGGTCGTAGCCCTTGAACTCGAATCCGGCGTACTCGACCGCCACTCCCCTGCCGGGGCGCACGTAGAGGTAGTAGACGACGAGCAGGCGCTCAGCCTTGTGCCAGAAGGCCGAGGTGGCGAAGCTCTCCGCCACGATGCCCTCGGGTGCCACGGCGGTGATGGACATCGGCTCCTTCGCACGCCAGCCTCCGCGGGCGCCCTCGACGAGGCCCGTGGCCTTGACCTCCCACGGCCGTCCATCGATGACGATATCGGGGCGGCGGTCGGAGTCCGCGGGGTAGCCGAGTACCGACTGCTCGATGACGGCCCCGATGCGGCCTTTGTTGCGGGATGCCTTCGATGCGGCAAGTACGCCGGCCGTATCGACCTCGGCCACGGTGTGCCCGACTATGGCGCCGAAACGCCGGCGGATATCGCTCTCGGTGAAGCTGTGGTTGCCCTTGGCCATGCTCTCCCCTTTTCTTCTCTGGGCTCAAGGATAGCGATCTTCTGGAGTTGTGGGAGACTTCTGCCTCGTAAGACTCAGCCGAAGCGCTGGAACATAAGGGAAGTAGGGCGAAGGAAGAAAACGTTATGGATGAAGAAATGAAGAACAGGGTTTTCGATGTGTACCACGAGATGCGCGGGCTGGCTGAGTTGCTCGATGCCGCCGCTCATGGGGATATGGCCGAGTCGGAACAGATAGTCGAGTATGCGTCGGGGCAAATCGGCAGACTCTCCGACCTGCTCGCGGCGGCTATCAGTAACCGCCCGCAGCCCTAATGCCTGACTTGCGCTACTTGCACGGTCCCTGCGGTGCACGTGCTGCGGGGGTATCGTTGTCGGGGTCGTGGACCACGTACCAGCTGTTCCCGTAATGGCAGATGTCACGGCAGGTACCGTCCCCGACGACCACGCGCCAGGACTCGGATTGGCGTTTGGGACCCAAGACCCACGAACGCGAGCTGTAGGACTCGATGCGGTCGAACGGGTAGACGGTGCCGTCGTACCACTTCACTCCCCAGGGAACGTACTCGCCGTCGGGGCGGCATTCAACGAGGGCCGTGACTAAACGTATCGACTTCTCGCCCTGCTCCATGCCGTCGCAGATGTCGGTCGCAAAATAGAGCGCGGCCTTGCCGCCTGCGCCGTCCGCGCCGGCCTGTGCCTTCTGTGCGAGGCTTAAAAGGTGCGCCGAGCCCGGGTGGCTCTGCCCGTAGGTGCTTTCGATGAGGATCTGCGGCTTGCCGAGGTCCTCGGCCTTCCAGCCCATGCCCATGCGCAGCGGGTCCATTTCCGGCGCGATTCTGCGGATTTCCTGACTTTTCAGCATATACAACCTTCCTTTCGTTTTCCGATGCTTCCATTATAACGCCGCGCTCAGCCGTTTGGCAAGCAGTCGTTCATCGTCAGGCAGCGGAACTTGTAGTCCTTTGCTGCCGGGCCGGAAACCGTCACGCGGACGGGCGTGCCGGGCACGAGGTCGAAATCGTTGTTGTCGAAGAAAACGCCCTCGTCGTGCGGCAGATGGCAAAGCCACACGTAGCGGTCGGCGGTGAGCGTCAGCGTTACGGCGCCGCCGCACGGCGCAGCCTCGCAGCGCACCGGTGTTTTTTCGAGGTGCAGGTCCTTGAACGGCGCGAGGAAGCAGCGGTTTTCCGCCGCGATCTCCCCGTCCAGCGACGCGGTGCACAGAACGACGAGGTCGCAGGGGTCGCAGTCCGCGAGGCACGGGGTCACGTCGATCGTGTAGGCGTCCGGCTTTGCGGAATTTTCCGGAAGGTCGGCCGCAAACGTCTCAGACAGGAGCGTCTTGCCCGCGAGTGTCATCACGCGGACCGTGCAGTCCAGCGAAACGCTGCGCGTGAGGTCGCTCGTCAGCGCGATGCGCAGCGCGGCGCCGTTCTGCGCGTAATGTGCCCGGTATTCCCGCATGCCCTGCAGGGCGTTCGGGTTGTACCCGCTGAAGAAGATGCCGACCGGGGCGAACGCGCGCTTTGTGTAGTAGTAAAGCGGCTTCTTGTTGCCGTAGTAATCGACGAAGCACCAGCCCGAGGTGGGGTAGCAGTCGGCGTACATCCAGAACAGCGCGCCGGAGCAGAGGAACTTCTCGCTGCGGTACTTGTCGAACGCCGAACGGATGACTTCGGCCTGTATGGCCTGCCCCATCAGGATGTACTGCTCGAGCGGGATCGTTTTGCAGGGCTCCGCCACGCCGAAGTACTGGGAGAGGATCTTTTCAAAGTTGTCGCCGGTGTTCGAGTGGAAGCGCCACTGCTCGGACTGCGGGTAAAGCTGGTCCGCGTCGCAGCACTTTTTGAGCGACTCGAGGTTCAGCGGCGCGATCATGCCGAATTCGCTGACGAAGGAGGCTTTGGATTCCGCGATGCGGAAGAAATCGCCGTAGAGCTCGTGGAAGTCGTGGTAGGTGCCCCAAAAATGCTGGTCGCCCTCGCGGATGTCGTCGGCGCAGTCGCCGCCCCACGGGCTGCTCAGGCGGAACGGGCGCTCCGGGTCGTAGGCCGCGCAGATGGGGGCCAGCACTTCCTCGTAGATCTTTTTGCCGTAGAACGGGAACGGCTTTTCCGTGTTCTTGATGTGGCCCTCATACATCGAGTAGTTTTCGTTGTTGCCGCTCCAGCCGATGAAGCAGGCGTGACCGCGCTTGTTCTTGACTTGGTACACGGCCTCGCGGCGGACGTTCTCCACGAACTCCGCGTCGAAGTCCGGGTAATAGCTGCAGGCGAACATGAAGTCGTGCCAGACGAGCATGCCGAGGCGGTCGCACAGGTCCATGAAAGTGTCGCTCTCGTAGAAGCCGCCGCCCCAGACGCGGAACATGTTCATGTTCATGTCGAGCGCGCAGCGGATCAGGAACTCATAGCGCTCTGCCGTGATGCGGCCGATGATCTGGTCCACCGGCACCCAGTTGGCGCCCTTTGCAAAGACGGGCGTGCCGTTCAGCACGAAGGTGAAGGTCTTGTCGCCCCGGCCGCCGATCGGCGCCTGACGCAGGGTAAGCGTGCGGACGCCGTGGCGCTTGACCGCCGTGTCGAGCACGGCGCCGGACGCGTCGAGCAGCTCGAGCTTTACGGTGTAGAGGTAGGGGCTGCCGTAGCCGTTGCACCACCAGAGCTGCGGGTTCTCGATCGTGAAGGCGAGCTTTCCGTCCTCGGCCGGCGCGGTCACGGCGGCGACGGTTCTCTCCGCCTCGAAGGCGGCGTCGGTCGTCACGGTGCAGCGCACGGTGCAGGCCGCGTCGCCGAAGAACTCCACCGGGCAGTCTACCTCCACTTCGGCCGTGCCGTCCGCCACGCGGCTGTGGACGTACACGTCCGCAAAACGCGCCTTATCGTAGCTGCGCAGGTACACCGGCTTGTAGATGCCGCAGGTCGTCAGCCGGCGCGCCCAGTCCCAGCCGTAGCAGAACTGCGGCTTGCGCAGGTAGCCGCGGTAGGGCTCGTCCCTGTTCCAGGAAAGCTCCATAAAGTCGAGCGGCTTGCCCTTGGCGCGCTCGGCCGCGACGCCCTCGTTGACGCGCACCGTGAGCGTGTTTTCACCGTCGAGCAGCTGGCCGGTCACGTCGAACTCGGCGGGGTAAAAGGCGTTTTCGCTGTGGCCGAGGCGGCGGCCGTTCAGGTAGTAGTCGGCGTTTACGTCGACGCCCTCAAAGGTCAGCAGGACGCGCTCGCCGCGGAAATCCGGGCCGGGCGTGAACGTGACCGTGTGCCAGAAGTCCTTGTCCTCGACGAAGCGGCAGCGCTCCATGTTCAGCTTTTCAAGCGGTTCGTCGATGACGCCGGCCTGCAGCAACGCGAGATGGACCGCGCCGGGAACAGCGCAGGGGATTGTGGGCTGCGCGGCAGCGTCCTCGGGCTGCCATGCGCCGATGTCGCAGTAAGCGAGCTGCCAGTCTTTTAAACAAATCTGTTTCATGGTAAGTAAACTCCTCCGCGGAAGCGGCGCCGCGCTAACCGCGCCGCCCGGGCATCCGCCCTTGAAATAAAAAGCGCCTCTAGTATACGAAGCCTGTGCGGGAAAGTCAAGGTCTGTTCCGGAAAAAAACGCCTTACCGCTTGAAATCCCGATTTTCGGATTTCTGCATATTTTTTGCACGCGGCTTTGACTTTTATCACAAAATTGTCTATACTGAATGGGAAGAAAATCTGACAAAAAGGATTGGTGTGGTATGCGGCATGTGGAAGTGAAGGGGCTTGTGTTCGGCGCCGGGAAGATGAAGATCTGTGTGCCGGTGTGCGAAAAAACGCGCGCGGCGGCGCTCGATGCGGTGCGGGAGATCCGGCGGACGCCGGCCGACCTCATCGAGTGGCGGCTCGATTATTTTGCGGAGGACATTTTCGCGGCGGCGCCCGCCGTGCTGGAGGCAGCCGGCGCGCTGCCGGTGCTCTGCACGTTCCGCACGAAATCGGAGGGCGGCGAGCGGGCGATCGAACCCGAGGATTATTTCGCGCTGAACGAGGCGCTCGGCGCGCTCGGCGTGCC
>URQJ01000163.1 GCA_900549945.1 uncultured Oscillospiraceae bacterium | reverse complement strand
CTCCATTCAAAATCACCATGCCTTGCCGCGGCGGTACAGCCCCTGCCGCGCTATGTAAAAAGATTACAGATTCACAATACCTGTTACAACCTTGTTACATTTTAGCACAGGCCGGACGATTTTGCAATACCCTATCGGAATTTCGGCGGCGCGCCCGTTAAGCCTCGGGCTGCGCGTCTGTGGGCAGGCGCCGCAAAAGCCCGTCCAGCCGGGCGGCCTGCTCGTATTCCATCCGCTGCCACGCGCCGCCGCGCTCCATCAAAAACAGGTTGCCGAAATGCGTGAATTCCCGCGTGGTGCCGTCCGCAAGCGTCAGCGTCAGCACGAGCGACTGCCCCACGTATTCGTCCGGATTCTCCGAAAAGAGCTGCCGCAGCCGCAGGCCGTTCAAATAGGAAACGACCTCGCCGATCTTGTCGCGGTCCGTATAGACGCGCGCCCACGTCTCGCTCTGCGGCAGCGATTCCACCTCGATCTGCTCCACACTGTTCGGCTCAATGGGCGCAATTTGGACGGCACAGCCCGCCAATAGCGCGGCAAGGCACAGCGCAAGCAGGGCCGCCGCAACCCTTAAAGCACCGATCGCTTTCATACCGTTTCCTCCCGTCCGTTTTTCAGCCGGCCGGCTCCCCGGCCGGTTCGTTCCAATCGAGCGGCGTGCCGTCCGCATTCTTTGGGAAATAGAAATCGTAGCCGTATGCGTCCGCCGCGTCGAATTGCTCGAGCTGCTCCGCCGTGAACAGCCCGCAGACGCGCATCGTCTCCCCCGCAGCGCTCTCCTGCGGCAAAATGCGCAGGTCGTAGCCGGCCGCAGCCAGCCGCTCCGCCTCCCGCGCGTACGCGTCGTCCGCGGGGTCGATGCGCGTCTCCTCGGCAAACAGATCGAACGCCACGAGGAAGCGCACGTCCTCGCCGGCAAAGCGGTCCAGCATGTCTTGTAGCGGCTGTTCGATCGTCCAAGTGCCGTTCTGCGGCGCGGCATAACACGTCGCCATCTCGTTTTCGCCCAGATAGCGGTCGATGATTTTCCCGCTGAAGCCCGCATCGGCGCTGTCTTCGGCCGTTTCAGGCATGCCGCCCGCCTCCTGCACGGCGCCTTCCGCCGCACCGGCCGTTTCGTTCGACGTGCTGCCCGCGTACCGCAGGCGCTCCGCCGCAAACGCCCAGCCGACGAGCAGGCAAACGCAGGCGGCGAGCGCCGCGCCCCAGCGCACGGCCTGCGCAGGAAACGCGCGTCGCGCAGGCTTTGCCTCCTCCGCCTCGAGGATCAGCGCGTCGTCCACAAAGCTCAGCGCCGCAAACAGATCTTTTCCGGTCATTCGGCTTTCTCCCCCTTTGCCCGCCGCGGGCTGTGCGCTGTTTTCCCCTTTCAAACGGAAATCCCCTCCTTCTCGAGGTATTCGCGCAGCCTGCGCCGCGTGCGGAACAGGCTCGTCTTGACGCGGCTCTCGCCGACCGCGTACCGCTCTGCAATTTCCTTCACGGAATCCATAAACCAGTAGCGCCGCAGAAAAAAGAGGCGGCTCTCCTGCGGCAGGCCGCGCAGGAAATCGGAGAGCAGACCGCCGAGCTCGCGCAGTGCCTGCTCTCGGCCGCCGTCCGCGCCGGGCACGCAGGCCGCAAGCTCATCCGTGAGCGAAACGACGTCCGCACGGCGCTTTGCGGCGTTCAGCCAGTCCAGCCGGTTGCAGGCGAGATTGCGGCAGAGCTTCGCCAGAAAGGCGAAGAAGTGCGCGGGCCGAGCCGGCGGGATCGCGTTCCACGCGCCGAGGTACGTGTCGTTCACGCACTCCTCGGCGTCCTCCCGCACGGGCAGCAGGCGGCGCGAAAGGCCGTGCAGCCGCGCCCCGTATTTGACGTCCGTCTCCTGAATGGCCGCCGCGTCGCGCGCCCAGTACAGCGCGAGAATTCTCTCGTCTTCCAGCATTTTACCGCTCCCTTTCTTCCCTTCACCCATAAGGTAAGTATTTCGCCCCGCACGGTTACAAAACTTTTGAAAAAATAAATTTTAGGCCCGGTGCCGCTTGAAACACCGGGCCTAAAGGAAACGCGCCCGGCAGCCGCCGGCCGGCATCAGCCGCGCATTTCCAGATATTCGTCGTACGTCGTCACGCGGTCGAACGTGCCGCCCTCGGGCAGAATCTCGATGATGCGGTTCGCGACGGTCTGGGTGAACTCGTGGTCGTGTGAGGAAAACAGCACGACGCCCTTGAACTCGATGAGGCCGTTGTTCACCGCCGTGATCGATTCGAGGTCCAGGTGGTTCGTCGGCTGGTCGAGCAGCAGCACGTTGCTGCCGAACATCATCATGCGCGAGAGCATGCAGCGCACCTTTTCGCCGCCGGAAAGCACCTGAACCGGCTTGTACACATCCTCGCCGGAGAAGAGCATCTTGCCTAGGAAGCCGCGCAGATACGTTTCGGTCGTATCCTTCGAATACTGCTCAAGCCATTTGATGATCGAATCCTCCGTGTCGCCGAAATAGGCGGAGTTGTCCTGCGGGAAATACGAGCGGCTCGTCGAAACGCCCCATTTGAACGTGCCCTCGTCCGGCTCCAGCTCCTCCATCAGGATCTTGAAAAGCGTCGGCACGGCGAATTCGTTGTTCGCGACGAACGCGATCTTGTCCTCGCGGCCGACCGTAAACGATACGTTGTCGAGCACCTTCACACCGTCCACGGTTTTCGAGAGGCCCGAAACCGTCAGCACGTCCTTGCCAAGCTCGCGGTCCATCGTGAAGCCGACATAGGGGTACCGCCGGGAGGAAGCCGGCATCTCCTCGACCGTGATCTTGTCGAGCAGCTTTTTGCGCGAGGTCGCCTGACGCGACTTCGATTTGTTCGCCGAGAAGCGCTGGATAAAGTTTTGCAGCTCCTTGATCTTCTCCTCGGCCTTGCGGTTCTGGTCGCGCAGCATGCGCTGGATGAGCTGGCTCGATTCATACCAGAAATCGTAGTTGCCCACGTACATCTTGATCTTGCCGTAATCGACGTCGACGATGTGCGTGCAGACGTTGTTCAAAAAGTGGCGGTCGTGCGAGACGACGATGACGGTGCCCTCATACTCGATGAGGAAATCCTCGAGCCATGTGATCGCCTTCGCGTCGAGGCCGTTCGTCGGCTCGTCGAGCAAAATCATATCCGGCTCGCCGAACAGCGCGCGCGCCAGAAGCACCTTGACCTTCTCGGTCTGGTTCAGCGTGCTCATCGTACTGTACATGCCGCGGCTGTCGAGGCCGAGGCCCTGCATCAGCTTCGCGGCCTCGGTTTCGGCGTCCCAGCCGTTTAGCTCGGCGAATTCGGCCTCGAGCTCGGCGGCGCGGTTGCCGTCCTCCTCGCTGAAATCGGGCTTGGCGTAGAGCGCCTCCTTCTCGGCGGCAATCTCAAAAAGGCGCGCGTTGCCCTGCATGATCGTGTCGAAAATCGTCTGGCTCTCATAGGCGAAATGATCCTGCTTGAGCACCGACATGCGGTATTTCGGGTCGAACGACACGTCGCCCTTCGAGGGCTCGAGGTCGCCCGAGAGGATGCGCAGGAACGTGGATTTGCCCGCGCCGTTCGCGCCGATGATGCCGTAGCAGTTGCCGGGCAGAAATTGCAGGTTGACATTGGAAAAGAGGTTCTGGCCGTCGAAATTGATGGCCACACCGGAAACGTTCAGCATAATACGAAAACCTTTCTTTATTTCAAAATATATTGAATGTATTTATAAATCGAACGAACGCATTCGCTCGAAGATCACGGCTCATCTTTCAGCCGCGCGTACATTTTCATATCGAGAATCCTGCCGTTCTTCACGGCATTGCAGCGCAGCGTTCCCTCGTATTGAAAGCCCGCCTTTTCGAGAACGCGGCAGGACGCGGCGTTATAGGAGAACGGTTCCGCGTAAATGCGGAGAATATCGCTGTTATCGAACACATATGTGCAAATCTGTCGGACCGCCTCCGTCATCATACCCTTTCCCCGGTATTCCTTTGCGATATAATACCCCAGCTCGGCCGTTCTCCGGTGCACGTTCCCCTGCCGGAAAACGCCGATGCTTCCGACCGCTTTGTCCTGCACCGTGACGGCGAACGCAAAGGTCTCTCTTTCGTCTGCGGCAAGCATGGCGGATATAAACGCCGCGCCGTCCTGCTCGGTATAGGGATACGGCAGTCCATCCCGAAGATTATCGAGTATTTCTTTATCCGACAACACCTTTGCGAGCTCTGCCGCATCGGAAGGCCTCCATTTCCTTATTTTACAAACCATCTCTGCGATTCTCCCCCTTCACATCGGAATTGTGTTGCGGGAGCCGACTGCCCCCGCACCGCTTAAAACACCGGCCGGCTTCCAGCATTAAAGGATGCTTCGGCCCTCCCACGCGGCGGGCTTCGGCAGGCCGAGCACCTCGAGCAGCGTGGGCGCGATATCCTTGATGCTCAAACTTTCGAGCGCGCGGCCGGCCTCAAACGGCGCGCCGGCGAACACGACTGGGATCGTCATATCCTCGGGGATGTCCTCGCCGTGCATGCGGCCGTGCCCGCCGTGGTCGGCGGTCAGCGCGAGGCTGTA
>URQJ01000162.1 GCA_900549945.1 uncultured Oscillospiraceae bacterium | reverse complement strand
CCGCTGCGGTACACGATGCTGCGGCCGTTCGTCTCGCGGTCGCTGATGACGATCGAGAGCGAGGTCGTTTGGCCGGGACGCACCTGCATGCCGTGCACATCGATGCCGTGGCGCTCAAAGTCCCGCAGCACAAACCTGCCGTAATCATCGTCGCCGACCGCGCCGAGCATCGCGCATTTCGCGCCGAGCCGCGCCGAGGCCACCATGCCGGTCGCCACCTTGCCGCCGCCCTGCCACGAAAGGTCGCGCACGCCCGTGCCGCCGTTCGGCTTCGGGAATACGTCCACATTGACCGCGAGATCGACGCAGGGCATGTCGTATCCGGCAATCTGATATTTCTTTTCCACTTTCAAACTCCTCCCAATTTTCCGCTTCACAGAGAGAAGCCGTTGGGATTCAAAAGGCGCATCTTGCCGCGGACGAACTCGATCGCGCCCTCGCTCGCCTCGTTCAAAATCGACATGAAGCTGCCGTCCTTGTTTTCCGGGTCCGCCGCCGCGCAGAGCGAGGCGTAGCACGCGCGGAAATACTCGGTCGCAATGTTGAACTTGCTCATGCCGAGGCGCACGCTTTCCTGAAGCTGCTCGTGCGGGATATCGGAGCAGCCGTGCAGCACGAGCGGCACCGGCAGCGCAGCGCGCAGCTTTTTGATGCGGTCGAAATCGAGGTTCGGCGTCTGGACATACGCGCCGTGCGCGTTGCCGACCGCGACGGCCAGCGAGCCGCAGCCCGTTTTTTCGACGAACTCGACCGCCTGCTCGACGTTTGTGTAATTGTCGCTGTTGACGATGTCGTCGAGGCTCGCGCCGGAGCCGACATGGCCGAGCTCGGCCTCCACGTCCACATCGAACACGGACGCCGTCTGCACGACGGCCTTCGTCATCTCGACGTTTTCCGCGTACGGCCGCGCGGAGCCGTCCACCATGACGGACGGGAAGCCGGCCTTGATGCCGCGCACGGCGATTTCATACGAGGCCGAGTGGTCGAGATGCACGGCGATCGGCACGTCCGCATTCTCGGCGAACTCCTTTGCGAACGCCGCAACGTGATGCAGGCTGATGTAGGACTCAAAACCCGGATACAGCTGAATGATCAGCGGAATGCGCTCGCGCTTCGCCGCTTCCGCCGCCCACTTCACGGTCTCATAGTTGAACACGTTGATCGCGGCGACGCCGTAATGGTTTTCCGTGGCGTGCTGCAGAATGTCCTTGACCTTCATGAGTGCCATTGTTGTTACAACTCCTTCTGGAAATTCAGGCAGCGCGCCCTCCCCAAGGGATGAAACCCGGCCCCGAGCGCCCCGCGCAGCGGAACACGCCCATGTACAATAAGTCGCTATGATCCAAACGCTTTGGAGGCCGGCTCCCCAGCCGGCTTAAAAACCGCTTATGTACATGCGTATGTACCGGAAAAGTCCCTGCGTCTTACGGACTATGGCGCGAAATCTTCCATCCAAAATCGCACGCTGTTCCTGTTGCCTACAATATATCATGCAAACCGTCCAGTGTGAATGGATAAAAGTGATTTTATTTTGACAATCTCGACCTCGCCCGAAAATAAAATCGCGGTGCATTTTGAGCCGCCGAAACACAAGTTGATAGAGAAACTTTCCTAAAAAACGCGTAAAAAAAAAGCGCTCCGTCCGGTTTTCCGGGCGAAACGCATCTTATTTTTAGTGGGGCGGGCGCTGCCGCAGGGGGCAGGACCGCAGCTGCGGGAAGGCGGTGCGCGGCGGCATGACGACATCGAAAACTGCCGCCTGCGCGCTCCCGCGCGGCGATCACTTGGGGCCTCTGCCGCGGCCTTCGGTCAGCAGAGCACGAACTCGTGGAGCCTCGTGCGCCGGATGGCGAGCATCAGCGGAATGCCGAGCGCATAGCAGACGACGAGCTCGCCGACGCCGACCGAAACCGCACCCGCGGCAAAGCCGGCGAGCGAGGCGTTTCCGAAGCCGAACACGCCCGCATCGGAGAGGCACGAGACCTCGAAGCCGACGATCAGCGCGTTGAAGATCACGGGCGGCAGCGGCGCGAGCACCGGGATCTCCTTCCAGCGGATATGCCGCAGCATGTAGGTGCAGGAGGCTGCGAGCAGCGTTGCGAGCGTGCCGAACACCCAGTCCACAATACCGAGCGGACTCATGAGGTTCGAGATCAGGCAGCCTACGGCAAGGCCGGGGATCGCCGCCGGCGTGAAGGCCGGCAGCACGGTGAGCGCCTCCGAGAAACGGAACTGGAACGGGCCGTAGGCGAGGTTCATCGCCGCCGCTGCGTAGGTAAGCACAGCGTACAGCGCCGCAATCACGGCGCTGAGCGCCAGAAAGCGGACTTTGCTTGCAGTTTTCAAATGGATACATTCCTTTCGGACCGCGGTCCGGCAAAACCGGCCGCGCTAGTTTTATTTAAGGTCAGGATGTCGCGACTGACCGCGGCAGCAAATTTGCCGCAGCTTATAGCATACGCATTTCGGCGCAAAATGTCAAGCCCGCGCGCAGAAAAGCGCGCATTCTGCCGAAGCTGCGCCGGGGACTGGACAGCGCGCGCCGCATGTGCTATGATAAACCATATTTTCTGAAAAGGCGGTGCCGCTTATGAAACAGGGGCTTTCCCGGGATGATTCCCTCGCTGTAAAGGGAATCGCCGTTTTAATGCTGCTCTTCCACCATCTCTACTGCTCCACCGGCCGGTTCGACGGCTACGCTGTCAGCTTCTTTCCCTTTTCGGAGGAAAGCATCGTCGAGCTCGCTTTGCTGTTCAAAAACTGCGTGAGCATTTTCGCGTTTATTTCGGGCTATGGCCTGCTGAAATCCATCGCCGCTGTGCCGCCCGGCCGGCGCGCCGTTTTCGCTTGGAACGCCGCGCGGCTCATCCGGCTGCTCTCGGGCTTCTGGTTCGCGTATGCCGCGGCCTTTCTCGTCACGCTCTGCCTGAGCGGGCTGCCGCTTGAAACGTATTTCGGCGGCTCGCGCGTCGCGGGCTTCTTCTACATGCTGAACGACTTCTTCGGCCTTGCCGGGCTCTTTGAAACGCCGACGATGAACTCGACGTGGTGGTACATGAGCGCCGCCGTCGTCTACGTGCTCCTCGTGCCGCTGATCTACCCCGTCGTGCGGAAAGTCGGCTACCTGCCGGTGCTCTCCGTTGCCGCGGCGCTTCCGCGCCTGCTGAACAGCGGCTATCCCGGCGGCAAGGACCCCTACTCGTTCCTGCTGCCGTTCCTCTTCGGCATGCTGTTCGCCGATTACGACCTGTTCGGCCGAATCGAGCGCCGCTTCCCGGCCGACTGCCCGCGCCGCTATGCGCTGCACTTCCTCCTCTGGGGCGGGCTGATCGCCCTCTCCTACTCCGTCTCGCGCAACTACGGGCACACCGAGGCGTGGGAGCTGAACCTCGGCGTGCTGCCACTCGCCTACCTCTGCTTCTTCCGCTTCTGCCTGATCCGCCTGCCCGGCCTGCGGCAGGTTCTGCTGTTCCTCGGCCGGCACTCAATGACGGTCTTTCTGACGCACACCTTCATCCAATTCACCTATTTGCAGGACCTCATCTACGCCTCCGGGCATTTCGTCCTAAATTTCTTCGTGCTTTTCGCGCTCTCGCTCGTGCTCGCGCTTCTGCTCGACGCGCTGCGCGGGCTCTGCCGATACGACCGCCTGACCGAAGCGCTGATCCGCCGCATCACCGGGCGGTGCGCGGCAAAGCAGACTTAAACAGCACGGCGCCGGCTGCTGATTTTGCAGCCGGCGCCGTTTTTGGTTTTATACGGGTTATGCCTGCGCGCCGTAATCGGCGCCCGCGGGGTTGCAGAGCAGGAGGACCGTTCTGTCCTGCGGCTCGAGCGTGATTTCCCCCGCGCTGTACGGGATGAAAAATTCATCTGCCTTTTGAACCGGCATCGCCGCTTCCCCGCAGCGCAGCGTGCCGCCGCCCTCGAGCACGACCGCGATCTGCGGCGTGCCGGTGCGCTTTAACGCGACCGGCTTTTCAGCCGTGAGCTGCGTGAACGAGAAGTACGGCGTCTGCGCTGTGCCGATCACGACGCGCTCCTCGCCCCAGTCGCCGCCCCGCAGCCGCTTCGGCTCGATGCGGTAGCGGCGAAGGTTCTCCACGTAGTCCGCGCCGTTGTAGATGTAGCAGCCGAGCAGGCGCTCCTTGTGGAAGGCCTGCTCCTCGGGCGTGCCGTCCGGAAGCTTGTGCGCGCCGACCGTGATGTCGCTCGGCTCCTGCACCTCGGCGACGAAGCAGCCGCAGCCGATCGCGTGCGGCAGGCCGGCCTGAATGAAAAACGCATCGCCGACCTCCACCGGGATCTTGTGGCAGCAGTCCTCCATGGCGCGGATGTCGCCGCGGTCGAAGGCCGCTTCAAACATTTCGCGCGTCACGCCCGCCTTAAAGCCCATGTAGACGTAGGGCGTTTCGGGGCTGTCCTCACGCTTGCCGATGACGTACCAGCTCTCCTCCTTGCCGTAATCGCTCCCGAACCATTCCTTTGCGTAGGCGCGCGTCGGGTGCGTTTGCAGGCCGAGCTGCTTTTCTGCGTCGAGCAGCTTCACGAGCACGCCGACGCGCGCGCCGTTGCGGGCGATATGCGCCGCGCCGAGCGCCGCCTCCGGGTCGG
>URQJ01000161.1 GCA_900549945.1 uncultured Oscillospiraceae bacterium | reverse complement strand
CTGCGACGACGCGCGCGGCGCCGTGCTCTGGGCCGAGGCGGGGCTCGCCACCGCCATCTTCCCGCAGTCCATGCAGGGGCTGTGCGCCGGGCTGCATGTCCGGACGCTGCATGAGCCGTCCCTGCAAACCAAAATCGTGCTGATCTGGAAGAAAGACCGAAAGCTCTCGCCCGCAGCGCAGGACTTTCTGGACATCTGCCTGCACGGCTGAACCACAGGCGGCAGACCTCCCAAACACCGCATTTTTTTCCACCGCACGCGCATCGGCTGTGGAAAAGCGCCGGCCGCTTTAAGCAAAACACACCCGGCCGCCGCTTCCCGCCAGCCACTTTGCACAAAAGGCCGGGGGACCTGACCGCCGCACACTGCAGAGACAGGCCCCCCGGCCGCATTCTTTGAAATTACGTTAAATCGCTGCTGGCCGGAATCGGCCGCTTTGGCTTATACGTTGCCCTTCGCCCTGTCGATTGCCGTCTGCCAGATCTGCACGAGCTCCTCTACGCCCGCGGACTGCAGCTCGCTCTTATAGGTCTCCCAGGATTCATCCGTCACGCCGTTGATGACCCAGTCCGCCACATAGCGGTCCACGATATCGGAGATGGTCGGCTGGATCTGGGAGAGGCGGGACGATTCCTCCACCGTAGTCAGCACCTTCGGCAGAACGTTGTCGGCGTATTCCTCCAGAATCGCATCCTTGCCGTTTGTCTTTTGGCCCTCGAGCAAAGTCGGCGCATCGTAATCCGCCACCGTATCGAAGTATTCGTCCTTGATGATGAAGGAGCCGCGGCACGGCGTCGTATTTTCGCGCGCGGATTCCTTTCCGTCTGCGAATTCTCCCTGCGGAATATGGTTGCCGTTTTCATCCGTCGGCTTCGTCAGGTAGCCGTCCTCCTCCTCGATGAACACGGCGTTCGGCGTGCCCCAGTTGGACATGACGGTGAGCTTCGGGTCTGCCGCAATGGCCTCAACCCAAAGCGCGATCGCATGCGGGAATTCGCAGTTCGTCGTGATCGCCGTATTCGAGGTATCCTGCAGCTCAGAGAAGTTGAGGCGGAAGCCGGTGCTTCCGTTTTCGCCTTTCAGGCGCGGCAGGCTGTCGTACTGGTTGCGCACATCGATGTTGTTGATCGAGGTTTTGCCGCCCCATGTGCTGAAAGAGCCGACGACCGCCACATCCTCTTTTAAGAGGGAGTTTTCAAAATACAGGCTCGTGTCCGCCTCAAAGGAGCCGTTCCAGATCAGGTCCTCCTCCCACAGCATGTTGAAGAATTCCGCCGTCTTGCGGAAGGCCTCGTCCATCGCGGAGAAAATCACCTTGCCGTCCTTCATAAAGAGGTGGTCGGCGTATCGGTTGCCCTCGCAGTAGGAATCCGCCTGCCCAAAGGCCGCCGTAAAGCGGTAGAACAGATCGTTGGAGCCAAAGGTGTCGTGCTGCCCGAACTGAACCGCGAGCGGCACCTCGTCGGCCTCGCCGTTGCCGTTCAGGTCGCCGGCATCCCGGAACGCCTTGAGGCATTCGACCCACTCGTCGACGGTCGTCGGCATATCCATCCCCACCTGCTCGAGCCAGTCCGCATTGATCTCAAACGGGCCGGGCGTGAGCACAAGCCCCTTCATCTCTTCGACATAGGGGAAGCCGTAAATGTGGCCGTCCGGCGCGGTCGCCTCCAGCCGGTATTCCGTCTTGCTGTCCAGCAGCGCCTTGTACGCGGGCATGTAATTGTCGATGATATCCTCCGTCGGGATAAACACATCCTGATCGGCATACTGCGTCGCAAAAATGCCCGACTGGCCGTCCACAAAGTTATAGAAGCAGTCCGGCAGGTCGTCGCCGGCGGCCGAGAGCGTCAGATTGATTTTTTCGGCAACGCCGTCGTAGGGCACGTCCTCCCATGCAAAGCGTATTCCCGTCTGTTCCTCCCACATCTTGACGATTTCCAGCTCTGTGACCGGGCGGGTTCGGCCGCCCGTATAGTGGACAAACATGCTGATCTGCCCGTATTTCTCCTCAAAGGCGTCTGGATCCGGAATAATCGGCATCGTGCCGTCGAGGTTCAGAAGCCCCAGCGACACCGCCTCTTTTTCCTGCTCGGTCAGGCCGGGATACTTGCTTTCGTCCACGGTGATACCGGGCGTGGCGCCGCCGTCCTCCGGCGCAGGCTCTCCCCCGCCGGAGCAGCCCGCCAGCGAAGCCAGCAGAGAGATCGCCAGAAGCAAAGACAAAATTCGCTTTTTCATTGATTTTTCCTCCTTCTTGATTCAAACTTGGTTCAAAGATACTTGTATCTTCTCGGCTTACCCCTTGACCGCGCCGACCATCACGCCCTTTGCAAAATACTTTTGCAGGAAGGGGTAAACAATCAGCAGCGGCGCGGCGGCAAGCACGACAATGCAGTATTTGAGCTGCTCCGCGAGCTTCTGCCGCATGGCGATCTCCTCCGCGCTGCTCGTGATGCTGTTCGCCTGATTCAGCAGAACAAGGTCGCGCAGAACCACTTGCAGCGGCATGTTCTCCTTGCCGGAGAGGAACATCAGGGGGTTGAAGAACATGTTCCAAAGCGCGGTGGCATAGAAAAGGCACATGACCGCGATGATGGTTGAGGAAAGCGGGAGAACGATGCGGAAAAAGAACTTAAAGTCGTTGCAGCCGTCGATTTTCGCGGCCTCCAGCAGCTCGTTCGGAATGCCGGTATCGAAAAAGGAGCGGCACACGATCAGGTTATACGCCGAAACCGCCACAGGCAGCACGATGGCCCAAATGGTATCGTACATATGGAGCTGGCGGACCACGAGATACAGCGGGATAATGCCGCCGCTGAAAAACATCGTGAAGGTGAACAGGAACATCAGCACGCGCCGGCCCGGCAGATCTATCCTCGAGAGGGCGTAGCCCGCCGGGATTGTGCAGAACAGCGCGACCGCCGTGCCCACAAGCGTGTACTTCAGCGTGTTGCCGTAGCCGGTCCACAGCGGCGCATAGTGCAGCGCACGCGTGTAGCCCTCAAAATAGGGGGCCTCCGGGTAAAGCAGCAGCTTGCCCGAGCTGACCACCACCGGGTCTGTAATCGAGGCCAGCAGCACGTAATAAAGCGGGTATACGATTGCCAGCGTGGTCAGCGTCATAACAATAGCGTTTACGATATTGAAGGCCCGGTCGCCCGCCGACTGGCGGATGGGTCCCTGCTTTCTTTTGATCCGATCCATAGCGCGCCTCCTCTCAAAATACGCTGATGCTGCTGAACTTCCTCGCCGCAAAATTTACGATAACCAGCAGGATGAAGTTGCAGACCGAGTTAAACAAGCCGACCGCCGTGGCAAAGCTGTACTGCGCCTGCTGCAAGCCCACCTTGTACACATAGGTGGAAATCAGCTCGCTGACCGTCGTGTTCATATTGTTCTGCATCAGGAACGCCTTTTCGTAGCCGACGTTCATGATGTTGCCGACATTCAGGATCAGCATCAGAATGATCGTCGGCAGAATCAGCGGAATGTCGATGCGCAGGATGCGCTGGAACCGCGTGGCGCCGTCCACAATTGCCGCCTCGTAATAGTCCGGGCTGATACCGACCAGCGCGGCGATGAAGATGATCGCGTTGAAGCCCATCGTCTGCCACACAGACGAGCCGATATACAGCGGTCGGAACCATTCGGGCAGGCTTGTGAAAAACACCTCCTCCCCGCCGAGGCCGGTGATCACGTTATTGACCACGCCGTTTGCGGAGAACAGCATCGAGATGATGCTGACAATAATGACCGTGGAAAGAAAATACGGCGCATAGGAAATCGTCTGTATCGTCTTGCGCAGCCGCTGCTTCTGGATCTGGTTGAGCAGCAGTGCAAAAATGATCGGAATCGGAAAGCCGATCACCAGCGTCAGCAGGCTCACGGCAACCGTGTTCCAGATCGCGTTGACCGCGATGCTCGTGCTGAAAAAGGTTTCGAAGTATTTGAAAACCGGGTCGGCCCATGGGCTTCCCATGATCCCCATCCGCCCCTTGTAATCCTTAAAGGCAATGACCAGCCCGTACATAGGGTAATAGGCGAAAACCGCCAGCCACGCAAGCGCCGGAAGCAATAAAACGTAAAGCTGCCATTTCTGCAAGATCCTGCCCGCCGTGCGCCTGCTTGCCCTTATCTCTCTCATGGTATACCATCCTTTCCCGATCCCTTTCGGAAGCGCCGTGCCGAAGCCGGCGGTTCATTCCGTACAGAGCGATAAATTTCTGAACTCCGCCTCGCCGTCAATCGCGAACAGGCCGAACCGGCGGCCGCTGTAATCGTACATGCGCGCGTTCATCGCGATCTCGCCGCCGAAGTAGACCACCAGCACCGAATCCTGCACAAAGATCTTGAACGGGTAGAAACGGTCGGCCTCCAGCGTAAACGGGCGCTCCAGCTCCACCGCATAGGGGAACATCTTGCCGCCCTCGCCGTCCGGCCCCCAAAAGCGGATGCCGGAGACGTACTCGAGCCGGTTCCGCCCGGGCTCGAGATAAAGATAGTAGCCGGTATCGTACTGCTCGTCCACCTGCAGCGCAATGCCGAAGCGCCGGGTGCCCGGCTTAAACCGCACCTCGCCCTCGAGCTTGCACAGCGCCGGTATCCGGTCCAGCAGCACGCCGCCAAAGCCGCAGTCCGCCCG
>URQJ01000160.1 GCA_900549945.1 uncultured Oscillospiraceae bacterium | reverse complement strand
TTATACCGGATATTTATATCCGGTATAAAAGAGAAGCGCTTCTCTTTTCGGCATTTCTCTAATTTGTACTTACAACTATACACCAATGCACCGGTAAAGTCAACCAATTTTTACCAATTTTTTAAATATTTTTTGTCTCCTGATTCAGGGGATCAAAATCACAGCCCGTAAAAAACCGTTCGGCTGCCGTCCCGCGTTCCATTTTAGATCCACGCGAGCCGCCGCAAATCGAATTTGCTCAGCGGCCTGCGGCAGAACTTTCACACAGAATTCCGGTACAAAAAGGGCCTCGGATTCCAAATAAATCCGAAGCCCTTCCCTGCCGTATTTCCCGGCTATTCAGCCGTATATTCCGCGTCGCTCCAAACCGTATCCGCCTGACCGGCCGTCCACGAATAGTACGCGCCATCCTCGCAGACCACGCTGATGCGCAGACCCGTCTCCGTCGGTGTAAAGCACAGCGCAAACTGCCTGCCGGAGCGATTGCCCAGAACATCAGCGCAGCGCCGACCCCCGCTGAAGTCGAAGCGCAGCCGGAGAACAAGACCGCCGGCAGCAGTAAAAACAGAAGTGCAGCTTTTCTCAAAATAAACGCCCTCGCTTTTCAAGATAATCTGCCGGCTGCCCCGCAGTTCGCGGCAGAATGAAGCGGTGCATTGAAATCACACTATACATCCGATCGGCTGTTCTGTCAATACCGCGATATTATATACCGCATGCTAATGCAGAGGACTTCTCAGACGGGACGCCGCCTCACCGGTCAAATTCAGCGGACACCGCTTCCAGCAGACTGCGAATTTTCAGATGCTGGGGACAGATCGCCTCACATTTGCCGCACCGCAGACAGTCCTTTGCTTTGGTGCCCTCGCCGGTTTGGATATTGTTGTAGTAGTAATCGGTGTTCCAGTTTCCAAAGCAATTTTTGGCGTTCAAAAGCGCAAACAAATCGGGGATACGGATTCCCTTCGGGCACGCCTCCATGCAGTAGCGGCAGGCCGTGCACGGAATGAGATCCTGCGCGCGGAAAATCTCCGTCACGCGCTTTACAACCGCCAGCTCCCGGTCGGAGAGCGGCTGAAAATGCTCCATATATCCCGTATTATCCTCCACCATTTCGAGATTCTCCATACCCGAAAGCACCATACGAATCCCCTCGAATCCGGCGGCAAAGCGCACGGCATAGCTCGCGTTGCTCAGCGGGCTTTCCAGCCCGTCAAAAACCTTCTGCGCCGCCTCCGGCAGCTTCACAAGGCTGCCGCCCTTGACCGGCTCCATGACGATCACCGGCTTGCCGTGCCGCACGCACACCTCATAGCACTTCCGGCTTTCAACGGACGGATCCTCGTAGTCCGCGTAGTTGAACTGGATCTGCACCGCCTCGATCTGCGGGTACTCGGTGAGAATCTGCTCCAGCACCTCCGCGCGGTCGTGGAAGGAGATGCCGAAATGCCGGATTTTCCCCTCCTTTTTGAGCTCCAGCGCCGTTTCATAGGCGCGGCAGCGCTTGAATTTTTCAAAGATATTTCTGTCCTGCGCATGCATCAGGTAGAGGTCGAAATACGTCACGCCGACCGCCTCAAGCTGGCTTTCAAACAGCGGGCGGATCTCCGCCTGCGTATTGAAGTGATGGGTGGACAGCTTGTCGGTGACGGTATAGCGCTCCCGCGGGTAGCGGCTCGTGAGGCAAACCTTCAGCGCTGGCTCCGATTTGCCGGAGACGTAGCCGTGCGCCGTGTCGAAATACGTAAAGCCGCGTTCCATAAACCGATCCACCATTTTTGTGAACAGCGCCGTATCGACCTCGCCGTTTTCCAGAAGCGGCAGGCGCATGCATCCGAACCCGAATTTTTTGCTTCCAAATAGCTTTTCCATGATATTTCCTCCTGCTGTATCCTTATTCATTCGATTACACGTTTCATCGCAGCTGCCGTAAGCCACCCTGCTGCGGCCGGTATTCTCCGGCTTCATACGCACGAGCACACCCAGTCCGCAATCGCCTGCGCCGACTGCGCGGCACGGCTTCCCACGACGGCCAGTCCCTCGCCGAAGCTGGCGCCGTTGCAGAGCCGCTGCAGATCGCGCACGCCCCTGCCGAGTCCGCTGCCCTCGTGCGTCATGACGGGAAAGACGCGCTTTCCCGCGAAATCCAGCCGCTCGATCTGACTGAATACCGCGCAGGGATACGTCCCCCACCAGCACGGGCCGCAGATGAAAATATTGTCGTAGGCGGCTATGCTGCGCAGGCTGTTTTTCAGCGCCGGGCGGGCCCCCTGCTCCAGCTCGGCCTTCGCCTGCCGGATGCACGTGTCGTAATCGCCGGCATAGGGCTTTTCCGTCTCAAGCTCGAACAGCTCGCCGCCCACGGCCCTTTGAATATATTCGGCGACGATTTCGGTATTGCCCTTTTCCAAGCGGACAACAGCCCCGCCCGCGTAGTTTTCTCCACGGCGGGAGTAGTATAAGATTAGATTCGCCATTTGCCGCCTCCTAAATGCCTCTGCCCATCTCGAAGGCCTGTGCCGCCCATTTGGTGCCGGCCGCCTGCCCCGGCTCTGAAAGTCCGCTCGCATTGAGAATCCCGCCCAGCTCCACGGTGCGCAGGCACTGGAGGAAACCGCGGAAAGCGGCGTTGGCCGCCGCGTGCTGATCCCGCGGAAAATCCTCCGGCGCAGCGCAGGCCGTGATCAGATACGCCTTCTTTCCGGATGACGCGCGGATACGGTTTTCTCCGGCAATAAAGCGGTCGATGAATACCTTAAGCTGTGCGCTGAGCGCCATGAAGTAGATCGGCGAGGCGAACACAAGCGCATCCGCTCGGCACGCCTTTTCGATCAGCTCGGCCATATCGTCCTGCTGCACGCAGCCCCCGCTGGTTTTGACGCAGGCCTCGCAGCCCCGGCAGAAACCGATCTGCTTTTCACGCAGCGCCACGGTCACAACCGAGCATCCGGCTTCCCGCGCCCCTCTCGCAAATTCCGCGCAGAGCTGGCCCCTGTTGCCGTTTCTCCGCGGGCTGGATGAAATAAACAGCACATTCTTCATAGAGCATCCCCCCTGTCTCTTCTGTACTTATCCTATCAGATACAGGGGCTTGAAATCAATTCCTTTTTCCCGGCTTATCCATAAGAAAAACTGATGCAAAAGGCACCCGCAGTCGCTTGCGGGTGCCCGGCTCATCCATTCAATTCTTCAAACTGTGCTTTGAGTACGTCAGCAAACGCGTGAACGGCGCGGCCTGTATTTTCCCGGCTCCAAAACGCGCAGTAGTTGTGCAGCAGCGGCCTGCCGCTTCGCGTCAGCGGCACGCGCCGCAGGAGAGAGCCGTCCTGCCCTGCATCCGCGCCTTCTAAAAGCAAAAAGCCCTTTCCGCCCGCCGCCAGCAGCCGCCCCTCCTCCAGACTGCCCGCGTAGAGGAAATCGCCCTGCAGGCCCACGATGTCCCGGTAATAATCCCGCTCGATGTCCCGCTGCTCCGCCGAGCTCACCAGAATGCACGGCAGCGCCTTTAGATCCTCCTCCGCCACGGCCTCCCGCTGCGCGATGGGGTGCCGCGCCACAAGCTCTGCCTGATAGGGCCGCGCCGCCAGAATCTCATTGAAATACCCCTGTGAAAACGCGCGGCGCTGATCGCTGAGCAGCAGGTCGATCTGCCCGGAAACCAGCAGCTCATACAGCTCCTCGTGGCTGCCGGCACGGATGTGCAGTTCAATTTCCGGATGCCGCTCGGAAAAGACCAGCACTGCCCTTTGAAATTCCGGCCCGCTGTAGCTGAGCAGGCAGCCGAGGCGGATCGCTTCCCGGCTCCCGCGCTCAATATCCTGCGTTTCCCTGACCAGCCGCTCCCACTCCCGCAAAAGCGGCCGGCTTTTCCGGTAGAGGTGCTCCCCTGCCGGCGTCACGGAAAAGCTGCGCCCCTTGCGCTCGAGCAGCCTTACGCCTATATCCCGCTCCAGCGCCTGTACCTGCTGGGAAATGGCGGACTGCGAAATAAAACATTCCTCCGCCGCCTTTGAAAAGCTCTTGTTTTCCACCACCGCCTGAAAGTAGCGGAGCTGTTTCAGCATCGCCGCCCACCTCGCTTCCTGTTTTTCACACGCGCCGCGCGCCTGTGCTTTTTATTATACCATACGTGCCGGCGGAACGCCAATGCTTTTTGAATGCCGTTTTCGGTCTGCCGGACGGCTCGGAACGCCGCTGTTCGACCGCAGGGACGGCGCATCCCCGCCGGATACGGAAGCCGCACCCTATCCTTCTACAAACTGCCCGCCGCCGAAAAAGCACTCACAGCGTATGCCGGCGCGGCTTTCCAGCCAGCAGCACGAGGCAGGCGGCCCCTGCAAGCAGTAGCGCACACTGGCCCAAAAGAACCTCCGCCGGCAGATAAAAGGCCGGATCCAGCACCTCCGATGCCAAAGGCGCCTCGGTGAAAAAGCGCCCGTTCCAGAGGCTTAAAGCCTGCGGAAGCGGAGCGGCCGCGCAGACTGCGGAAAGCGGCATCCAGACGTAAACCAACCACGGCTTCAGCCGCCCCAGCACCCAGCCGCTGCCGACCGCAAAGCCCAGCGGCGGGATCAGTACGGCGGCTGCCGGCAGCAGATCGGAAGAGCACACGTCTGAACTCCAGTCACGGCATAGATCTCGTA